>DASWDU010000007.1 GCA_036395115.1 Thermoplasmata archaeon
CCGTGATCTCGAGCGCCTTCCGCACCTCGATCACGCCGTCGGAGTTGAGGTCCGCGCGGCCGTACACGTAGATGCGGCCGTCGACTTCCTCCGCGAAGCCGTTCGAGTTCGCGTCCGTGCGGGCGAACGAGAGCTCGAGTCCGTGGGCCAGCTCATCGTAGCCATCCATGTTGCGGTCGAGCGCCTCGTACGCGCTCACACCGACGGATGCGCTCTCGTTGTGGCCGTCGCTGTCCGCGTCGCGCGTGCTCGCGGCGAGGTCGAGCGCCCCGCGGTACTCCGCGGTGCCGTCGTCGCCGATGTCGTACGTCTGGAAGACGTGGATTTCGAGGTCCACGGCGTCCTGCGTGCCGTCGCTCGCGGCGTCCGTCATGCAGAAATCTCCGGAGACCGTGCGCACGAACTCCGCGTTGCCCGACTCGTTCCGGTCGAAGCGCTGCTCGCCCGCGAACGTCGCCATGAGGCTCTCCGGCTTCTGGTCCTCGTCCGCGTCCTTCACGCTCAAGGTCCACAGCGCCTGCGCCGTGTACTCGTATACGCCGTTCTCGTCCGGATCGGCGAACGCCTCGACGCCTTGTCGGCCCTCGATCGCGTTGAACTTCCCGTTCGAGTCGTTGTCCCACACTTGGAAGTCCCGGGCGACCATCAGGCCCGCCTCGGCCCTCCCGTCGTGGTCCTCATCGAGGACGCACGTGCCGAGCATGCGGACGTGGACGTACTCCGGGTTTCCATCGTGGTTCCCGTCGGTCGCGGTGATCTCTCGGGTCCACGAGCAGCCATCGTCCCCTGCCTTCGGGGCGACGAACTGCTCGAGGTCCGGCGCGCCGCGCACGGCGTCCGCGTCGTGCGGCACCACGCCGAAACCGAGGGAGTCGAGCGAATCGTTGTTCAAGTCGTCCCGCGTCTCGTTCAGTTCACGGAGTGCGGGCACGTCTGTCCCGACGGGGTCCGGGTTCCGTTCCGACTCGCTGGCCGGCGCGGCCGTCGAATCGGCGGGCGCGCCGGAAGGTTCCGTCGACGCGACGTACGCGGCGGGCGGAGCCGGCGTCGCAGCCGGAGCGGTCGAGGCCGACAGGATCCCGCGGCCTTGGCTCGCATCCTCCGCGCCGAGCGCGGTGAGGGTTGCGCCGCTATTCGAGGGCCGATAGCCCAGGAGGCGCAGGTACGTTCCGTCGCGCGCGAGGCCACCGCCCAGACTCGGGAGGACGACGGCGCTCACCGCGACCACTCCAAGCGCAGCCGCCAGCACGACGAGGAGGGCGCGTGGCGGGCGTTTCGAGACGCAATAAGCTTGCATCGGGATTGCCACCTTTACCGATGCGTACGCGGGCGGGATGGCTTATCAAGGCCCGGAAGAGTCTTCCCGATGGCTTCATATAGGGCCGAGCGGCCCACCTCGCCGTCCGTCCCGCCGAACGAAGTTATCAGGAGTGATTTCGTCGACCGAGGGGGGAGGAACCGTTCGACGGGCGTCACACAAAGGTTATGAAGGCCGGCCCCGCCAAGATTCTGAACCGCATCCGAGGATCACGACGAGCGGGCGGTTTGGTTCGTGTGAGGAGCGATGCAGCCCAAGCCCACGCCCTATCGAAGCGGACTCGCGCTCTCCCTACTCGCGGTCGTCTTCGCCGCGTCTTTGCTCGCCCCGATGGTCGCGGCGCCGACGGCCGCCCTTCCGCGCTTCGGCGTCGCGGTCAGCCCGAACCAGGAGCTCGATTGCGGCACCGCAGCGAACGTCACGATCCGTGTCGACGACGGCCGTCCGAACCTCGAGTACACGGTCCAGGTTACGGTCGAGAAACCCGGCGGGGCCGGGATGGCGGTCGCCACCGCCGTGATTCCGGCCGACAGTCGGGGCAGCGGAGACGTGTCCCTCGCGTACCCGAGTGTCGCGTTCCTCCCGGCGAGCGGGACCGTCGCGACGGACACGGGAGGCGTGTACACGGTCGTCGTGCGGCAGACCGTGCCGACGGACCTCGGCACGGTGGCCACGGGGACGTTCACGGTCGCCTGCCTCACGGCGGCCGGCCCGTCCCGTGGAAACCCGTTCGTCGCGATCCCCAACGGCTCTCTCGCCGTAATCGTCGTCGTCCTCGTCGGGCTCCTCGCCGGTGCCGTCGGGGTGCGGCGATCCCTCGTCCTGCTCCACGCATCGCGCGCCGACGTCCTGCACGGCATCTTCGAGCGGCAGGTCGATGCGAACCCGAACGCGGTGGCGGTCGTCTTCGGCACGGATCAGCTGACGTACGCGGACCTGGAGGCCCGCGCGAATCGGTTCGCTCGGCACCTCCGCGGGAAAGGCGCCGGGCACGCGTCCATCGTCGCGCTCCTGCTCCCGCGGTCCCTGGACGCGTACGTCGCGATCCTCGGGACCCTGAAGGCGGGCGCGGCGTACGTCCCGATCGATCCCTCGTACCCGGCGGACCGCGTCGCGTACATCCTCCGCGATTCGGACGCGAAGGTGCTCGTGACGACGGAGGAACTCGGGCGCCACGTGCCGTTCGGCGGTCCGATCGTCCGCATCGACGCGGACCGCGATTCGATCGCGGCGGAGCGCCCGACCCGCGTCGCGCGCGAGGCCCGGGTGGGCCCACGGGACCTGTGCTACATCATCTACACGTCGGGGTCGACGGGCCGGCCGAAAGGCGTGATGGTCGAACATCGGAACGTCTGCCATCTCGTCGGCGCGGAAGCGCGCATCTACCGGGTCCGGCCGGACGACCGCGTGTACCAGGGCGCCTCCCTCTCCTTCGACCTGTCCGTCGAGGAGATGTGGCTCGCGTTCAACGTCGGCGCGATGCTCGTCGCCGCGACGCCCGAGATGGTCCGCGCCGGGCCGGACCTCCCGGAACTCCTCGCCCGCGCCGGCGTGACGATCTTCTCGACGGTCCCGTCGCTCCTCTCCGTCCTCCCGTCCGACGTGCCGACGGTGCGCCTCCTGATTTCGGGCGGCGAGGCGTTCCCGCTGGAACTCGTCGGCCGCTGGGCGCGGCCCGGCCGGAAGGTCATCAACACGTACGGCCCGACGGAGACCACGGTCATCGCGACGTACGCGGAACTGGCTCCCGGCAAAAAGGTCACGATCGGGAAGCCCGCACCGGGATACCGCGTCCACCTCCTTGACGAGCAGCTGCATGCGGTCCCGCACAGCGAGGTCGGGGAGATTTGCATCGGAGGTCCCGGCGTCGCCCGTGGGTACGTTGGACTGCCGGAGCAGACCGCAGCGCGTTTCGTTTCCGATCCGTTCGCGCCGCCGGACGAGCCGGACGCCCGGCTCTACCGGACCGGGGACCTCGGTCGACTCGATGAGAACGACGACATCGAGTTCCTCGGCCGCGGCGACGCGCAGGTCAAGCTCCGCGGTTTCCGCGTCGAGCTGCCCGAGATCGAAGCGGTGATGATGCAGGCGGACGGCGTCCAGGCGGCGGCGTGCGCGGTCCTCGAGGACGGTCCGGGTCGGCAGCAACTCGTCGGGTACGTGGTCCCGAACAACGGAGGTCCGGTGGACGAGGAGCGGCTCCTCTCCCACCTGCGGAGCCGGCTGCCCGCTTACATGGTCCCCGCGTTGATCGAACCGATCGCTAAGCTTCCCATCCTCCCGAGCGGGAAGTTGGACCGTCGCGCCCTGCCGGCGCCGCGCGGGCGAGAAGGCGTCCGCGAGGCGAAAGGACGGCGTACTCGGAACGCGACGGAGCGGCGGGTCAAGGAGGTCTGGGAGGGCCTCTTCCATCTCCAGGACGTGTCGTTGGACGACGACTTCTTCCTCGACCTCGGCGGCCACTCGCTCTTGGCCGCGCAGATGGTCTCCGAGCTTCGGAAGGACGCGCGGTTCGCGCGCGTCTCTGTCGGCGACGTGTACGAGCACCCGACGATCGCGAAGCTCTCGGCCGCCCTGGCAGCCGAGGAGCCAGGCCCGAAACGGGTGCGCCCGGCCGCGTCGCCGCACCCCGCGCGGGAGGGGCACCGCCAGGGGGAGCGCCGACGGCACATCGGCGCCGCGATCGTCCAAGGGCTCAGCCTCATCCCCATTTTCGCGACCCGGTGCATCGCATGGGTTACGCCGTACATCGTCTTCTTCTACTTCTTCGAGGCCGGCAGCTCGCTGCTCGTCTCCACCGCGTGGGCGATCGTCAGCATCGCCTTGACGTTCCCTGCGCTGCTCGGGATCGCGGTCGCAACGAAGTGGATCGTGCTCGGCCGCGTGCGCCCGGGCAGCTACCCGCTCTGGGGCTCGTACTACTTGCGTTGGTGGTTCACCCACTCGATCGTCGGCGCGTTGCCGCTCCGGCGACTCACCGGCACGCCGCTCCTGGCGGCCGTCTACCGGTTGCTCGGGGCGAAGATCGGGAAAGACGTCTTCCTCGGGACGGACCGACTCGGCGCGTACGATCTCATCTCGATCGGCGACGGTTCGAGCATCAATGAACTCGTGAGCGCCGAAGGCCACTCCATCGAGGACGGGGAGCTCGTGATCGGGCCCGTCACCGTGGGCCGCGACTGTTTCGTCGGCACGTGGTCCGTCCTCGGCGAGGGCGCCGTGATGGAGGACGGCGCGCGGCTCGAGGAACTGTCGATGATGCCCCGCGCGGCGCGGGTCCCGCGCGGCGAGACGTGGGGCGGCTCCCCCGCGAGGAAGATGCGGGGACCGCACGCGCCGGTCGCCCCGCCGCCCCGCCCGAGCCGGGCCCGCCGGGCCGGCCTGTCCACGCTGTACGCCGTGCTCAACCCTCTCTTCCGGGTCGTGCTCTTCTTCGCAGTGCTGCCCTCGATGCTCCTGCTGGCGCCCGACCGGCTCCTGATCGACCCGATCCCGTACCTCCTCGCGACGCCGGTCGCTGCCGGATTGTTCCTCGCGCTTGCTCTGACGCTCATGGTCTTCGTGAAGTGGGCGCTCCTGGGCCGGGTCCGGCCCGGGAAGTACTCCGTGTACAGCGGATTCGCCGTGCGGCATTGGTTCGTCGACCAATTGCTCAAACAGAGCCTCGAGTTCGTCGGCCAGATCTACGCGACCCTGTACGTCGGGACGTGGTACCGCGCGCTCGGGGCGAAGATCGGCAAGAACGTCGAGCTGTCGACGGCGGCCGCGATGACGCCCGACCTCCTCGAACTCGAGGACGGCAGCACGATCGCCGACGAGAGTTCGCTCGGCGCGCCTCGCGTCGAAGGCGGGTGGGTCACGCTCGGACACACGCGGCTCGGCCGTCGCTGTTTCATTGGCAACAGTGGCGTCGTCCCGTCGGGGGCGAACCTCGGGGACGACTCCCTCGTCGGGGTCCTGTCGATCGCTCCCTCCGAAGGGCCTGAGGCCGAGCGGCCCGGCGCCGCGTGGCTCGGCTCGCCTCCGATTTCCCTGCCGCGGCGGCAGCCGAGCACCCCGTTCACGGACCACCGGACGTACAGTCCGCCGCGGCGGCTCCGGTTCGCCCGCGGCCTCTTTGAGATCCTTCGACTCACCGGGCCGTCCGCGGGGTTCTTCCTCGTCGCATCGTTCGTCACCGCATTCGCACTCGAGGGCTTCGTCCGCCTCGGACTTCTCCTGACGCTCGCCCTCCTGCCCGCGCTCTACCTGGTCACGTGCCTTGTCGCGATCTTCGCGGTCGCCCTCGCGAAGTGGATCGCGATCGGGCGGTACAAACCGTTCGTCCGGCCGCTGTGGAGCAACCTCGTCTGGAGGCTCGAGTTTGTGAACGCGATGTACGAGTTCTTCGCGGTGCCAATCGGCCTCGAGGCCTTCGCGGGGACCCCGTTCCTGCCGGCGTACCTCCGTCTGCTCGGTGCGCGCATCGGACGGCGCGTGTTCCTCGACACGACGGGATTCCTCGAATGGGATCTCGTGGAGATCGGCGACGGAGCGGCGCTCGAGGAGGATTGCATCGTGCAAACGCACCTGTTCGAAGACCGCGTCCTGAAAGCGTCCCGCCTCCGGATCGGGAACGGCTGCACCGTCGGGGCGGCGTCCGTCGTCTTGTACGACTCGTTCATGGAGGACGGCTCGCGACTCGACGCGCTCTCCCTCGTGATGAAGGGCGAGACGCTTCCCGCCGCCACGGCGTGGGCCGGGATCCCGGCGGCGTGGCAGGGACCTGCGCAGGCCCCGATCGAAGCGGAGGAGGTCGAGGAAGCGCTCCTGGCGGCGGACCCAGAGGGCGGCGCGGTCGCCGCCGCGGCCGACGGAGGCGAACGGTCCGCGCGGGCCGCCGGAGGACGCATTAAGTAGCGGCCTCATCATCGGCGCGCCGCTCCATGCCCTCCCGGCCGTACAAGGACCTCGTCATCTACGGATGCTTCGTCCTCAACCGGCTCGTGGCGGACATGGGGATCGACTTGTACCAGGACGGCCTCGAGATGAAACTGGACGTCGTGCTGCCCCGGCAGGAAGGCCTCTCGAAGGAGCAGGTGAAGCGGGAGATCAAGTCGAACCATTTCATGACGGACCGGGTGATCGAGGCGCTGCAGAAGGAGGGCCACGTCACCGTGGAGGTCGTCGACGGGCGGTACCGGATCCGCATCACGCGGGACGGAGTGCTCCACATCCGCCGCTACAACGAGTTCTACCGGAAGATCTACGACGAGCAGATCCGGGACCACTATCGCTTCACGAGAGCGCCGTTCTGGCTCCGCGACTAGGCTTGGTGGGCCCCGCCCTCGGGGGGCTGCGCGAGCGTCTGTTCCGCTTCGGATCGCGGCCTCAGGGCATGCCGACCCTGGTAAACGCCGATGACCTCGATCGCTCCTTCGGCGAGGTGGACCTCCGTCGCCTGGAACGGATACGCGGCCAGCATGCCCGCGAGGAACTTTTCCCCGACCGCGGACGTCCCGAGCGTCAGGTCCGTCTCCACGCGGACGCGGATCCTCGAGGGGCCTTCGTCTTCGCTCGTCACCCGCCGCACGTCGATCACCCGCTCCGCGACGAGCGGCATGAGCTTCTCGGCCCCGATCTGCAAATCCTCAATCGTCGGATACTTCACTCGGAGGACGTCGCCCAGCTGCTTCCCGCCCTGGAACCACTCGCGCTCGAGCCATTCCGGGTCCGTCGCGTAGAGTCGATCGACCATCTTCCCGATGAGGGACCGGGGGAGGAGCGGCATTCCGCCGACGTCTTTCGACAGCCGCATCGTCTTCCATGCCGGCAAGATCTCCGCCGGGGTACCGCCTTCGGAGCACAAGCGGAGGGCGGCCTCCAGGAGTTCGGTCCCGAACGCGTACGCGGTCTTACCGTGGCGGGAGGCCTCGGCCGTGAGGCTCTCGGCGGTCCACGACTCGACTTCGATAGGCTTCTTGGCCATTCGGGGTAGCTCCGCTCGATTCTCAAATGTGATATTCTCATTCTCGGTAATATCCCCACCGATTCAGGGCGGTGCGGTTGGAGCACATTCGGACGGGTCGAATCACGAAGTCTCAGCCGTGCGCACCGAGACCTCAGGCGAGGGAAGGCCGGCCGGCCGTGAGCATCGCGGGCTCGACGACGACGGGGATGAAGTCGTATGTGCCGTCCTCGCGCTCCACCGCGAGCTCGATGGAACAGGCGAACGTAGCGCCACGGATCCGCACGCGTGCGGCCTCTCTGGTCAAGAATTCATATACGTCGCTCGTGACGCTCTCGTCTTTCTTCGCGCGCCAGAGGACGAGGATCCGAGCGGGAGGAATTCGGGTCGAGACGGCCACGTCTTCGACGGCGACCTTCAGGGACTGCAGGTCCGCGAGCGCCGGCGGGCGATCGAACGCTTTCATGAACACCGCGAAGCCCGGCTGCCCGACGTTCAGGATGCGCCAGATGGAGGAGGGCGGCTGTCGGATGTACGCATCGAACGAGTACGTGAGGCCGGTCTTCCCAGTGAGCAAGGCGGGGACGGCCACGGAACCGGGGATTGCCAAGATGCCGCGGACGTCGGCGCTCGTCGCCCCTAGGTAGGCGAGGATGCGCTGAACCGCGTCCTTCCCCTCCGGGACGTACACGACGGGATCGGCCTGGCGCACGCGCTGGATGACGCGATGCCGCAGCGCGAAGTAGTCGAAGAACGAGCGGAGGTCCCGCATCAACTCCAGGATGAGGAAGCCGAGGATGAACAGGGCGACGAGGACGATCCCGAGGAACAGGAGGCCGCCCATCGAGACGACCTGCAGCGCGCCGAAGATCCCCGCGAACACCAGGAGGGCGAGCCTCCCGTTCCGGCCGGAGACGCGGCGCATCCCCAGGAGGATCGCGGTGATCGGGATGAACAGGAGGAACGTGACCCCTGGGAAGCCGGTGAGGGCGGAGATCACGATGATCAGGAAGAAGTCGAGGAGGAGCCAGAGGGACACGAACACGCGGACATAGCGGAGCGTCTTGCGGATCGTCGGCGTCTCGCGGTCGACGGACTCCGCGAGGTCGAAGATTGCCGCGATCGGGTCCTCGACGGCACGCGCGTCCCGCTTCCCGTATTCAGGGTCCACGCCGGAACGACGATTCTCGGCCTATTTAATGGGCTCGGGAAGATTCGCGCGGTTCGACGTACGGCCACGGGACCCGCGGGAGATTCGGTGGGATTTCGGAGAGATTTCGGGAAACGGGCATGACGGATGCGATCCACGTGGAATCCAGGAGGTGACTACCTGAAAGCTACGAAGGTTGTGGCGCTCGGCGCGATCGTTGCGCTCCTGGCCACGATGGTCTTCGCGTCAGCGGCTCTCGCAACGAGACAATCGACGAGCGCGACGCCGGAGGTCCCCGCCGGGAATACCCCACAGCCGAACGGCAATGGCGGCGGAGGCGGAGGTGTCAATTGCAACACCTCGACGTCGGCGTGCCCCGAGGTCCCGTCTGGTGCCAGGCCGCAGCCGAACCCATAGCCGGGTTCTTCCCATGCGGCTGACACCGCTCCTTTCCCTTTTTTCTTCTTTTGCCCATGCCCCTCTCTGCGAGCGCTCCGCGGGAGGCGGGAATCTCGGGTCGATGTGGGAAGCTTCTCGGACAGTGCTTATCATGCCTCACAACACGGAAGGGAGGTCGAGGTAAACCGAAATGCGCGGATGGCAGATTGCGGTCCTCGCGGCCGTGGCCGTTGTGGGCCTCGTATTGGCCTCGATTCCACTTGGGGCGGGCCCGGCCCGGGGGACGGCACCCGCGGATTCGTCCGGGGTGCCTAGGGCGATCATGTGCCCGATGGAATCCGCGGACGGGCGACCGATCCGTGCGCCGCCGGTAATCCGATGCTCACCGGATCCGTGGACGTGCTCGTCCCGGGGCGACGTTGTATGCCCCGTCGATGACGAGGTCGAGGCCGCCGGGACGGCGTAGTCTGTCCGTTCCGGGGCCCGCGCGCGCCCGCCACCCGCGGCTCGTTCGACCAACGTCCAATGACCCTTAAGTGCGATCGCCCGCTCGGCCGGAGTAGGGACCCATTCTCGAGGGAATACGTTTGCATGGCTTTTCTCGTATAGTGTGCCCCATCCCGCGGCGAGGGAGCCTTGTGCCGCGCGGTCGTCGTCTCCGGGACCGCGAGCCCACGGGGTGATGGGAATCTCTGCAGCGCGGACGGACGGAGTCCAGATTGTCGTCCTGCTGAGCCGGTCCCTGACTTCTTCTCCGAGACATCGCATGTGGACGTACCTGTTCCTCGGGACGAAAGGCGGCCGGACGCGGTTCGAGATCGTCCGGGCGCTGTGGGACGGTCCGCGGAACACGAACCAGGTCGCCGGCGATCTCGCGATGCATTACAAGACCGTCCAGCACCACCTGCGGCTCCTTGAGGCGCGCGGGGTCGTCGTGACGTCCCCTCGAGGGGCGTACGGCGCCCTGTTCTTCCTCGCGCCCGATCTGCGACGCGATGGCTCCTTCCTGCGGGAAGTGGGCGACCGGCTCGGCGCGCCGCTCTCCCTCCGGTGAGCCGGCGGATTTCCGTTCTCCACCGCCGCGCGAGCTTCTTTGATGGTCTCCGGTTCGGTCGTTGCAGTTCCGAGCAGCCTCTATGGCGCCCTTGGTGTCCGCGGGATTCGGAGGCCCACCGCCGATGGTAGGATGACGTCGGTCCCTTTGGTCCGGGACCGCCTAATGCGGGGCCGGTGGCGTTCGCTTCGCGAGGAAAAAGAGGAACGCTGCGAGGATGACGAGGACGGCGGAGAGCGCGTAGATCCCCGCGGCCCAATCGTGGGCCTGATTCGAAGAGAGTCCCCCCGCCACGATCGCAGCGATGATCGCGAGGACGACGAAGACGATCGCTCCCATGGCGATCGCGGGATTGCCTAGCCCCATGAAAATCGTCTGCGCGAGAGGGGACTGCGACCACAACGGAGCGGGCTGGGGCGATGGGGGTGCGCTGCCGCCCTGGGCCCGCGACCGCCACGCGGTCGGGGCGGCAACCGCTGGCGCGGCGGAAATTGCCGGGCTGGCCAAAAGCATCGGCGCACCGCATTTGACGCAGAACTTGTCTCTCTCTCCTGCGAAGGCACCGCAGTTTGGGCAATACATCTTCCCCTCTCCAGCCGCGTAACCGACCCGGGTCTCATGTATTTTTCCGTGACTGACTTCTGGGCCCCGCGTTGGATAGCGCCAGCCCGCTGATCCATGTGACTTCCGTTCAACGGCAGCCTGCAGTCCTCCGCGAGATCCACAAGACGAACAACGCCGCCAGGAGCCCGCATCCTTTATGCTTCGCTGGGTCTTCGGCGCGCCGTCGGGGTGGCTCAGCCTGGTGGAGCGTCGGACTCATAGGGTTTCGCCGTTCCGTCGACCGCGGCGCTCCTGAGGCATCCGGAGGTCCGGGGTTCGAATCCCCGCCCCGACACTCGTCATCGGTTTCCCTGGAAACTTTGATGGGAGGATCGGCCTTCGATGGGGCTGGGAACATGGCGGGGGGAACGGGTCCAGTGCCCCCGGGCGCCACGTTGTTCGGGCTGTCGGGCCCGCGGTTGCGACGGCTCGGCGTCGCGCTCTTGGCGGTCGGATTGGCTCTCTTCTTCCTGGCGATCTTGCCTGTACTGCTCGCCATCAACCAATTCGCCTCGGATCCGTGGGGGACCGCTCCTGGCGTCGTCTTGGGTTCGTTCTTCTTATCGTTCGTCCTTTCTGGAATTGGCATGGTCCTGATGGGCATTGGCGGATATGCCCTCCGGTTCGGACTCGTCCGGCCGGTGACGACGTACGTCGCCACCGAGGCGAGTCCCGGCATCGAAACCGCCGTGACCGCGATCGGACAGGGGTTGCGGCAGGCCGGTTTTGGTCCAAGCCCAACGGGCAGCAACGCAATCCGTGTGAAGTGCCGCAACTGCGGATACCTGGAGACGGAAGACGCGGATTTCTGCAGCAAGTGCGGTCAGCGGCTCTGATTCTTCGAGGGCCGTCGCCGCGATCGATGGTCGCTTCATCGACCCCGCGTACATCTGTAACACCCGATGTTACACACGACAAAATACCGATCGCGCGGTCCGCCCCCACGTAGGCGCGGGGGACGGGTTCCTCCTCCGCGCCAGGAACGGAGGGGATCACCATGGAAGACGACGAGAAGGGAATGTCTCGACGCAGTTTCGTGAAGAAGAGCGCCGTGGGGGCGGCAGGCGTTGCGGCGGTGGCGGCCATGCCGACGCTCCTGACGATGACGGAGAACGCGCAAGCGGGCCTTCCCTCGGGGGACCCGACCGCGCCGCTCATGGCCTATGTGAGGGACGCGTCCTCGGGGACCGTCGTCGTGATGTGGGGCACGAAGGAGTTCGTCGCGAAGGACACGGCGCTCGTCTCGCGCCTCGCGACGTACACGAGGGGGTGAGGGGCGATGTCCTCTCACCGCGAAGCGCCGACGATTTCGAAGGATCCCGTCGCGGACAATACGGACCTGTATGCGTTCGTCGACCCCTCCGATCCTTCGAAGGTGACGATCCTCGCGAACTTCATCCCGCTCGAGGAGCCCGCCGGGGGCCCGAACTTTTTCCAGTTCGGGGACGACGTCCTCTATGAGATCCTGGCGGATAACGACGGCGACGGCGTCGAGGACGTCACGTACCAGTTCCGGTTCAAGACCCTGACGACGAACCCGGATACGTTCCTGTACAACACGGGGCCGATCGACTCCCTCACGGACGCGGATTGGAACGTCCGCCAGCTGTATTCCGTGACGAAAGTCCTTGGGCCGCGACGGACCGGGACCGCCTCGCTGCTCGGCTCGGACCTGCCGACGCCGCCCGTGCGGATCGGGCCGCGGTCCACGCCGAATTACGAGGGCCTCGCGAGCGCCGCCATCCGGGACCTCGGCGGAGGCGTGAAGACGTTCGCCGGTCAGCGGGGCGAGGGGTTCTACGTCGACCTCGGCTCGGTCTTCGACCTCGGCGCCCTCCGGCCGTTCCAAAACCTCCATCTCATCCCGACCCCGGCCGCGCCCGGCGTGAACGGCACGAAAGGGTTCAACGTCCACACGATCGCGGTCCAAGTCCCGAAGACGGACCTCACGCGCGGCGGATTCAACCCGACGGATCCCGCGGACGCGCGATCCGTCATCGGCGTGTGGTCCGCCGCGAGCCGGCGGAAGGCGAGCGTCCGGGAGAGGAACGGCCAGATCGTGCAGACGGGCCCGTGGGTGCAGGTGTCCCGGCTCGGGGAACCGCTGATCAACGAGGTCGTCATCGAGCTGGGCGAGAAGGACCTGTGGAACAGCCTGGCGCCCTCCACGGACGCCCAATTCCTCGACGACTACGCGCATCCGCAGCTCCAGGCGCTCTTGCCGGTCCTCTATCCGGGCGTCTTCCCGAACCTCGCGGCGCTCTCGGCGTCGGGCGCCTCGCGCGCCGACCTGATCGCGATCCTGCTGACGGGGATCCCGCCGGGCGTGATCCCAGGGTTCCAGAACTCGAACGGGCCCGCCCAGGCCGATGAGCTGCGCCTGAACCTCGCGTTCGCACCGAGCTACGACGCGACCGCGTCGGGCATCAACCCGCCCGGGGACAGCGCGAAACGTTTCGGGCTCCTCGGAGGCGACCTCGACGGCTTCCCGAACGGACGTCGGGTGTTCGACAACATCACGGCGGTCGAGTTGCGGGCGATCGCGGGCGTCACGTACCCTCTGATCGACAAGGCCTTCACCCCGGACGGTGCAGCGGCCTTGCTGATGGACGGGACGAAGGAGGACCTGCCGTTCCTCGCCTCGTTCCCCTATCTCGCGACGCCGTACGAGGGGTACGAGCATTCTCACGATTGAGAGTACGGACCCGACACACCGGCGTCGTGCGGCGCGCCGGATTCCCCTCTTTCGGGGGGTACCGTCGGGGATTGTCTCCTTATAAGGGACCTCTTGAAGGTACCGCCTAAAGCGAGGGGGTCTTCAAGCGATTGTCAGGGCCCGCGCCACGTCACGCTTATCACCCAAGACCGGCCGTTCGAAAACTGTCCCAATAGCGATAAGCCCCCCGATTCGTCGATGGCAGTCAAGGAGGTGAAAGCACCATGGAAGCGACCCGCACGCGGTCAGCCACCGGGTTCGGCCAATCGTGGCGCGAACTCGCGCGCGCTCCGACGTACCAAGTGCCTGTTGTGCTTGGTTCGATCGTGGCGCTGCTCGTGGGCATCCTGACCTATGTCTTCGCCGCGGCCAACGCAGGCGCGATCGTGCCGGCGACGACGGAGATGGCCTACCTCGTCATCTTCGGCCTCGTGGGCATGATCGGCTACGGCGTGGCGAAGCACAACGTGCAGAACGGCTCCATCGTGGCCGCCATCGCCGGACTGGCGCTGGTGGTCCTCGTGGCGACGCAGGTGGGCCTGTTTGCAGGCCTGCTCCTCCTCGCCGGAGCCGTCTGGAGCCTCGCGTCCACTCGATAGGGACGCGGAGCTGAGCCGCAACCTCCAACCCTTTTTCTTTTCTTTCTCCCCACGTCTTCGCCGTGCCGGACGAGCGCATTTTCCTTCCGTCGTTGAAACAGTTCGTGCGACACTCGTCGGGCGCTCAGATAGGGACGACTCGCGACACTGTAACAGCCGTCGTTACACCGTAGTTAATAGACGCTCGACCGGATACCATCGCCGATGAGGATCTCGGACGCGACGGATGCGCTCCAACAGGTTGGGCTGAGCCGCTACGAGGCCCTCGTGTTCGTGAACCTGGCGCGCGCGGGCGCGACGACCGCGGGCGAGGTTGCACGGGCGAGCGGCGTGAACCGGGTGCAGACGTACCGGGCGCTGGAGAGCCTCGAGTCGCGCGGGCTCGTCGAGGTCACGCTCGACCGCCCCCGGCGATACGCGGCCCGGGCCATCAACGACGTCTTCGAGATGATCGCGGAAGAGAAGCGGGCCGAGCTCGAGAGGCTCGACGCGGTCCGGAAGGGCATCGCAGAAGCCTGGCCCCGAATCTCCGGCCGGGCCGGCGAGACCCCCTCCGTGCGGCTGCAGGTGATCAAGGGCCGCACGCAAATCTACCGCACCTTGCGACAGCTGATCGGCTCGGCGAAACGAGAGGTCCTCGCCTTCACGACCGCGAAGGGCTTGCAGCGCTCGTACCGGGCGGGAATCAACGATGCTCTCGTGGAGGCGATGCGGCGCGGCGCGAAGCCGCGGCTCATCGCGGACATCGATGAAGGCAACGTCGCCCTGATGGCGCGCGTCGCGGCGCGCGTGCCCCTGCGCCACCTGGAGCGCCAGCGGGGGCGGTTCATCCTGCTGGACCGCGATTCGATGTTCGCCTTCCTGATCCAGGACGAGCGGACGATCCGCGGGGAGGCCGAGACCGCCCTATGGACGAACAGCCCGGACTTCGTCAAGGCGCACCTCGATATCTTCGAGAAGGCGTGGGTGACGGCCGAGGGGGCCCGGACGCGCTTGAAGGCCTTGCGCCGAAAATGAATGGTCGTCGTTATCAGTTTCCGAAACCTGTGGGAGTTGGGGAAAAGTTAACGCTCCCGAATGCTTTGCCACGTGAAGGAGGAGGAAGATGAAGTCTCATGCGATTTTGGCTGCGTTGCTGATAAGCGTCATGGTTGCGGGCTGGGTGTCCGCGGCCGGTGGCGGCGCTCCGAGGACCACAACCCTGAGCGGGGCGGAGGAGACGGGCTCTGCGGATCCCGATGGCACCGGATTTGCGATGGTCACCCTGAACGTGGGCCTGGATCGCGTGTGCTGGTCGGTATCTTGGGCGGAGATCGCCACCCCGACCGCGTATCACATCCACCACGCCCCCGCGGGGGTCGCGGGAGGCGTCGTGCTCCCGTTCACGGTCGAAGGATCCTTCGTTCCGACCGGCTGCAGGATCGGGTTGGACGACCCTGCGTTGCTCCAGGACATCATCGACTTCCCGGATCAGTACTATGTGAACGTCCACAACGCCGATTTCCCTGCCGGAGCGATTCGGGGCCAGCTGAGCGTCCCGGGGCTGTCGGACTAGGTACCGCTCGCGAGGGCCCGAGCGTCTCTACCCGTGCCGGCCTACAAAACGGCACTCCGCCTCAAGGATCTCCGCGTGCTCGCGGGCGAGCCGCTGCGTAAAAGGACCGGGTGCATCGCCCTGGAAGGCACCGCAGCGGTCCGCCTCGCCTCCGACCCTTCCGCTCGCGGATGGGAGCACCCGCGGCTTCCAGGATCGCGGGCAGTCGGGAAGCCTCTGCCCGGCCCGTGGAAGGGACGTTCGCGACGATCCTTCAACGAGGCGGTCTCGCGAAACGCCGGACGATGTAGACCAGGATCCCGACGAATGCAATCGAGCCGACGAGAGCCAACCCGAGGACGAGGTAGTTGTTCCCACCGGCGCCGCCAGGGAGGCCGCCATCGGCCCCGCCGGGGTTGCCGTCATCCGGTCCGCCTGGGGAGCTGCCACGCGGCCCGATCGAGAACGAATCAGTGAAACCCGGCGCATCGTCGTTGACGAACACGCCCTCGATGGCCGACTCCGAGACTTGGTACTTGACGAAGCCGTGGCAGCACGCGGTGTAGGAATCGAAGTATCCCGCCTCGGGGTCGCTCGAGCTGACGGAATCCGTCCCCTGGCCCCCAGTGCCCTGGATCACGAGCACGGTCCCGTTTCCGCTCGGGTACGTCGGCCCGGAGGCCGCCACGCACGCCGCGTTGAAGGAATCCGGGGAGAGCGTCGGGCACGAGTCGGAATGGGCGAGCGACTTGCTCCGTTGGTAGTCGTGGTCGTGCCCGGCGAGGACGAGGTCCACCCGCTTCTCGAGGAAGAGATTGAGCACGTCCGGGCCAATCTGGCACGACTTCGATCCCGTGGTGATGCAGACTTTGTGCATGACCAAGATGACCCACGGGATGCCGGCCGACCGAGCGCCGTCGATCGCCTCCGCTGTCCATGTGTAATCCGCGTCTCCGGCGGAGTACGAGCCGAAGATGTCTGGCGAGATGAGGATGAACCGGGCGAGCGGGTTCGGCTGCGGATAGTCGAAGTAGAACCGCTTCCCGTAGTCGCCCGTCATCTGCCCCAACGTGAAGGGGCAGGCCGCCGCGAACCCGTCGATCGAGCTCGCGTCGTGGTTCCCGCTGATGACCACGACGTTGGGAATATGGGATTTGAAGTTGGAGCACCAAGTGCCTGTGTCCGTCTCATCGTACGAGAAATCTCCGACTGCGAGCACGAAGTCCAGCCCGCCGTTCCCCATGGAGGTCCATGCCTCCCGCGTTTCGGGATCGCTATCCGTGACATGATATCCGAAATCCCCCGCTGCCCCGAAGACGAACTGCCGCTCCGCTCGAACGCTCGACAGAGGCCCCGGCTGGGCGACGGCCGCTGAGAGCAACGCGAGTGCGATGCCCACGGCGATGACGATCCGGCGGCCGGTGCGGTTCGCGTAGTCGGCGGGCATCTCCATCATCTTCCGAGGTGAATCGAATCTGCGCCACGCCGAGGGGGATAAGGCCCGTTGGTCGCCGAGCGTCCCACGTTGTCGCACACCCGGTGTCGGTCGTGTTCCTCGTGCGGACTCGGTTGCAAGGTCCCACCTCCTGCCAATCGTCCTAGCGGCTCGGAGGCGGTCATCCTCTCTTAATCGTTACGGAGAACACTTGCGAGGCCGGGCCCCGGGACGCGCTTCGTCAGGGAGGGTCACGCGGCGACTGGTGCCTCGATCGCGGCGCAGATCGCATCGAAATCCCCGAGGCCCGTGGCCTTCGGCGGCTTCGGCTTGAGATGATCGAGCACGCCGCTCTGCGCGAGGCGGTTGACGGTCCACGCCGCGTACGCGGGCGCGCCCGTCGCCCCGGGCGAGTTGTAGTTCGTGATGTGGTACGAGTGCGGGCCCGTGATCTCGATCGCCTCCTTCACGAACGCCCCGTGGCGGTCGATGACCTGCGCCCGAACGCCCGCCGTGCCGGGCCGCGTCAGGTACTCCTCCTTCAGAGCCGGAAGGAACTCCCGCACCCGCTCCGCCATGACGCGCTTCGAGAGGGACGACGCCCACTCTTCCGAGGCGAGCGTCACGAAGTCCGGGTTCACGATGGCGCGGAGCTTGTTCCGGAAGGGCCGTTCGAAGAGTTTCGCGACGGCCTCCTTCGGGTCGTCGATCCAGCCGCGGTACGTGTAGGGCCCGGGCACGGGCACCGCGTTCGGGCCGATCTCCCGTCGCCCGTCCGCTCGGACGATCCAGTGCGGGTCGAGGAACGGGAGCTCCGGGTGCCTCGGCACCGCGTAGATGTTCCGGCTCGAGAGCGAGTGCCATTCGGGGTCGACCTCCCAGTACTCTCCGCGGAAGTGGAGGTCCGCGTACTCTCGGCCGACGCCGAGCTTGTGCGCGATGTCGATCGAGTTGCCTCCGGCGCAGTTGATCAGGAGGCGCGTGCGGATCGGCTCGGAGCTCCGGCCGACGCGCACGCGGATCCGGGAGCGCGGGTCCACGTACGTCCCGCTACCCCCGACGTCGGTGAGGCGCACCTCCAGGACGTCCCCTGCGACGTCGATCGAATCGACCTCGGCTTGGAGGAGGAATCGCGCGCCGGCCTGCTCGGCCTCGTCGCGCATCGCCTGCGTGAACGCGGCGTAGTCCACGCCGGTGTCGGTCTTGGACCAGATCGCGCCGTGGGAACGGACGTTCGGCTCGAGCCGCCGCACCTCGGCAGGGGAGAGGACCTCCAACTCGTCGTCGCCCATCCCGTTCGCGACGCCCCACTGTCGGTACGTCTCGAGTCGCGGGACCGCTTCCTCCCGCGTCGCGACCTCGAACGTCCCGATGGGCGTCCATGGGAGTCCGCGCTGGACCGCGTACGCCTTCCACATGCCGTAGGCGACTTGGGCGGACCGCGCGAACACCTTGCGCCCGACGGGGTCGAGATAGAACGGCCGATGCACGACGCCGGTGTTCCGCCGGGACGTATGCTGCGCGACCTGCGCTTCTTTCTCGAGGACCGCGATGCGGCCGTCGTAGCGATGCGCAAGCCAATACGCGAACGACGTGCCGAGGATCCCGCCCCCGACAACCGTGACGTCCCACGGCTCCATGGTCCGCTGAAGCGGAAGAAGCCCCGGGTTATTATCCCTGCGTACGGACGCGGCGGAGCGTCGACCTCAGGGCGTGCAACGGGTACGCCAGGAACCTGGTCGCCTGGCGGAGCGCCCGCTTACGGATCTCATCGGCCGAGAGGAACGCCTCCTTCAAATCCGCGAGCTCCACCTTCGGGGCGAAGAACACATACACGGGGATCCCGGCCGCAAGGAGCGCGAGGGAGACGGCGATCTGGAACGGATCCACGAGTACGATGAGGAGGACCGAGAACGCCGCCCCGAGGAGGGGGACGACGATCTTTCCGCGCAGCTCCGAAGCGATTCTCGGATGCCGCTTCGCCAGGCGCATCGCCGAGACGCACGTGGCCAGGTACGCGACCGCGAGGAGGAACACGGACGCATTGATCAACGCGGCCAATCCGCCGACGAGGCTCGCCACGTACGCCGCGGAGCAGAGGACGATCAGTCCGACGTACGGCGTGCGGAACCTCCCGTGCCGCCGGCTGAACTCCCTCGGCAGGAAGCCGTCCAAGGACATCGCGTACGCCAGACGCGAGGTCCCGATCGTGCCGGATTCGTCCGCGCCGGTGATCGAGAGCAACGCGCCGACCCCGACCACGCCGATCGCACCGGCCGTGAGGATCCCCGGCGACGCGAAGACCGCGGCCGTCGCGTCGATCAAGGGGCTGCTCGATGTCGCGAGCGTGGCCTGAGGGACCGCGGCGACGACGACGAAGTTCGTGAGCAAGTAGAAGGCGGTGACGATGAGCATGCCGAACACGATGGCCTTCGGGATCGTCCGAGCGGGCCGCTCGATCTCGTCCGCGGGAAGCGTGGACTGCTCGAAGCCCGCGTACGCCCAGAAGATCAGGACGAGCGCCTGCCCGAACGCGCGGAGGTCGCCCGTGACGAAGGGCGTGAGGTTCGACGCGACCGTGTCGGGCCGGAGGCCGACGAAGACGAGCCCTCCGAGGATGATCAGCACGAGGGGACTGAGCTTCGCGATCGTGAGGAGGTCGTTGACCCGGCCCGCCATCTTGACCCCGACGATGTTCGTCCCGAGGACGATCGCGATGAACGCCGCCTTGAGCAGCGCACGTCCGAGATCGTCGATACCCGGCACGAGGGCGACGAAATACTGCGTGAAGGCGACCGGGAACACCGCGAGTGAGAACCATTCCGCCAGCAAGAGGCCCCAGCCCACCATGAATCCAGGGAACGGTCCGGAGACGGCCTTGACGTAGGCGTAGGGCCCACCGACCTTCGGGAGGAACATGACGCAGTACGCGAACGAGAGCGCGATGACGCCCGCCATGACGCCGGCGAGGACCCAGACGAGGAGGGACGCGGGACCGATCAGCCGCGCGCCGATCGCCGTGGCCACGTAGACGTCCGCGCCGATGATGGCCCCGACGACGAGGTTCGTCACATCGAACGTGTTCAGCCGTCGCGTCGTATCGCCCGTACGGACTGCTCCCCGGCAAGCCGCCCGAACATGCGGGATGGGATTTATCCTCTATTCGACACGGCGCGAAGTGCCCGCGTTCCTTTTTCGGCCCCTCACGGGAAAAGCGGACCCGCCCGGAATCCGGGCGTCCTTCGGTGGCCTACCTTTGAGCGAAGATCTTCGCTGCGAACTCGCCGGTCTGCGTGTTGTACGTGCCCTCGAACCGGCCTTTCGCGGTATTCAGCCACTTGAGCCTTTCCGATGTCGTCTGGTATGTGACCTCCCCTTCCGCGTGGATCGACGTCGGGCTGAGTTGACGTCCCGTTCCGTTCGCTCGAATCATCACGACGTCCCCGTCGTCAATCTGGTCCAGCGCCCGAGTTTCGAACTCGTACGTCCCGTCGGGCTTGAAGACCGCATCGACGGTCTCCATGTGCGCCGCTTCGTACTGGCCCTTTACGGTCCCTTGAAAATTGTAGGAGATCTTCACGCCATCCGGCGTGAACTCCCCGATCGTCACGGACGTCGTCCTCTCATTCAGCTCCCCGAGAAACTCCTCTTCGGGCATCTCCGCCAAGAACTCCCCTCGGCCGCGCATGGCGTGGCGCGGCTAATAGACCTTTCGGCAGGCCGGGATTCACGCGGGCCACGGCACGCCGAGGTCCGTCCCGATCTTCTTCAGGCTCTCGACGACTTTCGGATCCAGCGCGATGCCTTCCTCCCGGAACTTCTCCATGCGCGCGAAGCTTTTCTCGCCGTGCACGTAGATCCGGTCCTGGCCATGCGCCTTCGGGCTGTCTTTCAGCTCCTTCGCGAGGCGGTCCATATCCCGTCGGAATTCGTCGAGCGACCGGAACGCGGCCGGGTCGAGGGCCATGAAGAAATGACCGACATCGGGCCGCTTCTCATCCGCGTAGACCTGCAAGCCCGTGGCCGCGCCGCTAAGCACGCCGCACAAGACGTCGACCATGAGCGCGAGGCCGTACCCCTTGTGGCCGCCGAGGTCCTCGCCCTCCCCGCCGAGAGGCAGGAGGCCGCCGCCGAGTCGCTTCGCCAGGGCGTTCAGGACGCGGGCCGGGTCCGTCGAACTCCGGCCCGTCTCGTCGACCGCCCATCCGTGCGGGATCGGTTGCCCGAGGCGGTTGAACACTTCGACCTTGCCACGCGGAACCGTGGAGGTCGCCATGTCGAGGACGAAGGCCTTCTCCTTCATTGCGGGTGCGGCGAGGCTGATCGGGTTCGTGCCCAGCACCGAGGTCCGCCCGAACGTCGGCACGACGAGCGGGCCCGCGTTCGTCATGCTCACGCCGATCAAGTTGTGCTCGAGGGCCATGAGCGCGTAGTATCCCGCGATGCCGTAGTGGTTCGAGTTGCGCACCGCGACGACGCCGACCGCGGTGTCTTTCGCCTTGCGAATGGCAAGGTCCATCCCCTTCTTGCCCACGACCTGCCCGAGGCTCTGGCCGCCGTCGAGGAGGGCGGTCGCCTTCGTCTCCTTGAGGATGCGGCTCTCGTCTCGAGGCTTCATGTAGCCGGCCTTCAGGCCGCCGACATAGCGGCCGAGCCGCGCGACTCCGTGCGAGTCGATCCCGCGCAGGTCTGCGAGGACGAGGACGTCGGTCGTGATGCGCGCGTCTTCCGGCGGCACACCGAGCTTCATCAAGACTTGCTCGCAGAATCCGCGAAGTGCCTTCTCCTGAATCGTGGACGTCTCGGCCATCGATCCCGTCCCGTCGGCGGACCGAAGAATCGTCGTGCGTATAAGCCTGCGGTTCGGATCATCCGGACATCCTCGCGCACGTGAGTGGCGCTCTTTCCGGATCGGCGCTGCCCGAACCTCCCGGTTTTGTAGATTTTGTATACATGAAGTTAGATAAATCGCGGACGGCCTTGCTGGGGTCATGTCGAGCACGGATCGTGTCGCGCTCATCACCGGAGCGAGCCGCGGGCTCGGATATACGCTCGCCGAGTTCCTCGCGCGCCAGCGGTGGACCCTGATCCTCACGGGCCGTGACGAAACCGCCCTCAGGAAGGCCGCGGAACAGTTGCGGGAAACCGGCGCGACCTTGACGATCGTGCCCGGCGACGTCTCGGACGCGGCGCATCGACGCGAGCTCGCACGTGTGGCGGCTCGAGCCGGCCGCCTGGACCTCCTCGTCAACAACGCGTCCGAACTGGGTGCCTCCCCGCTCCCACACCTCCTGGACCATCCGCTTCCGGCCCTGCGGCGCGTCTTCGAAGTGAATGTGTTCGCGCCCCTCGCGCTGATCGGCGAATGCGTTCCGCTCCTCAAGGCGTCCAGAGGCCTCGTCGTGAACATCACCAGCGACGCCGGCCGCGCCGGGTATCCTGGGTGGGGCGGGTACGGCAGCAGCAAGGCCGCCCTCGAGCTCGTCACGAAGACGCTCGCGAACGAACTCCGGGAGGCGGGCGTGGGCGTCGTCGCGGTCGACCCGGGAGACCTGCGCACGAAGATGCACCAGGACGCGTTCCCGGGGCAAGACATCGGCGACCGGCCCCTGCCGGACGTCACGCTCCCGTTCTGGGCGTGGCTCGAGGGACAGGACCCGTCGCGGATCACGGGCCAGCGCTTCGAAGCGCAAGGCGCCCTCTGGGAGGTGGCCGCGTGAAGCGGCAGGAACTTGCGTTCGAGCAGCCCCGCGAGCTGTTCGCCGCCACGCCCGTCGAAGTCGACCGCGGCTCGCGGGACCAGGTTCGCCTCCTCGTCACGATTCCGGCGGGAGACGTCCACGCCCGGTTCGAAGACTTGCCCCGATTCCTGGGGACGGGGGACCTCCTCGTGGCCAACGAGAGCAAGACCTTGGCCGCGAGCCTCGAGGCCCGCGGGCCCTCCGGGACGTACACGCTCGACCTGAGCACCCGATACGCCGACCGCCTCTGGCTCGCCGAGCCGCGATGGGATCCGGCCCACCCGGGCCCGATGCCGATCCACCCCGGAGACGAGGCGCAGGTCGGCGAGGCGACGGTCCGCTATGTCGTGCCGTATCCCGGGATCCCGCGGCTCTGGTTCATCGACGCGGATCGGCCGTTGGAGCCGATCCTCGAGCGCGTGGGGGTGCCGATCCACTACGGCTACGTTGGGAAGCCGTGGCCTCTGGATGCGTACCAGAGCCTCTTCTCCCGTGTGCCGGGCAGCGCCGAGATGCCGTCCGCCGCGCGGCCGATCACCCCGAGGATCCAGCGGGCCTTGGCGGAGGCGGGCGTCCGGTTCGCGTCGGTCCTGTTGCATTCCGGGGTCAGCAGCCTGGAGATCGAGGCGGAGACCGTCGAGCAACAGGCGGTCTACCCGGAGCCGTTCCACGTCTCCGAGGCCACGGCGGACCTCGTCAACCGCACGCGCGACGCCGGCCACCGCGTCGTCGCGATTGGCACCACCGTCGTGCGCGCGCTCGAGTCCGCGTGGACGCCGGACGGGCTCAGACCTCGGCACGGATTCACGCGTCTCTTCGTGCATCCGGGAAACCCGGTCCGGTCCGTCGACGGCCTCCTCACCGGGTTCCACGATCCCGTCACGAGCCACGTCGCGATGCTCGCCGCGTTCATCGGGGTGCCGCGCGTCATGGAGGCGTATCGCGAAGCGATCGCGAACGGCTACCGATGGCACGAGTTCGGAGACAGCCACCTGATCCTGAGGAAGTGACGAGCCTCCCGACCCGAGCCGACGGGACGTCCGGGCATCGGAGATTCCGCTTCAGGTGCCGTTCTCTTCAACACAGGCGGATGTCCGCCGTCACGTATCCTTGGGCTCCTTCGAGGCGGTGCCCGTAGCAGGCGCCCGTGGAATCCGCGTACGCGTAGACTTCGCTGTCCCAACCGGTGGCCACCTGGTTCCGGCCCGTGCTCAGGCTCCGCTTGAGGACCGCAGACGCCGCGGTCGCGTCCGTCAGGGAACTCGTGAACACGGTCTCCCCGTTCCACATCCTCGTGACCGTGCGGGCGAACGTCTGGTCCACCTCGGCCGGCAGCTGGAAGAACCCCTCCGAACCCGGCGGGATGATGAAGCCCGACGCCAGCGCGATCGGATACGAGTCGACGAGGGTCGTGACGCCCACGTTGCCTGCGGCGTCCGTGACCGTCGTCGTGGTCGTGATCGACTCCGTCTGCTCGACGTTCTCGATGAAGTTGATCAGGTTCAGCACCTGGTGGCTCGCGAACGCGAAGTCCTGGTGGACCGTCGTCGAGACGCGCCCCGCGGACGTGTCGACGTAGCCCGCGATCGTCAGGGATCGGCTCGCGGCGAAATCGAACGTGGCCCCGTTCGTCCCCGTCGTCTGCGCGACGGTTTGGTCCGCATCCGCGACGACGTCGTGCGCCGTGAGCGCCCCCGACGTCTGGGCGAGGGACGGGTCCTGGTAGACGAGCAGGTTGCCGCCGAGCTGCCAGTAGAACCCGTTGTTCACGACCGTGAAGGCGAACGTGTGCGGGCTCCCGTTCGCGAGCGTCCCGATGAACGGCGTCAGCTCGACGACGTACGGAGCCTCGTCGTACGCGGCGACCGCGGCGATCGGCCTCCACAGGAACGGGTTCACCCCACCCGTGAAGATGTACGGGAACGGCCACACGACGCCCGCGAGGGTCCCGTCGAGGGTGATCTGGATCTCCCGGAAGGCGCCGCCGCTACACAGGCCGTTCGCGGCCGCGTACTCGTCCGGCTCGGCGCCGTACCAGAACTCGTCGCACGAGTTCCCTTTCGCGAAGAGCTCGAGGACGACGCGGTCCGGATTGGTCGGCAAGGTGACCGCGGCCGCAGAAACCGGCGCGCGTCCCGGGTCGAAGATCCAATCGTTCGACAACCCGACGATCGTGTCCGGGTGGGCCGCCTCGGGCGAGTCGGGGCCGACCGCGTAGTAGGTCAACGTCGCGGTCACGTAGATGATCCCCGTGTAGATGTTGTTCACGACGTTCGGCAGGTGGAGCGCGTACGGCTGCGAGGACGTGAAGACGGGCGCATACTCGCTCACATCCTTTTCGACGTGCCACGTGATGCCCGCGGGCGTCGGCTCCGGCGTCGTGCCGTAGTAGATCATCACGCCCCCGACCCAGAGTTCCGTCTCGCGGTCGAACTGGCGGCCCGCGACGCTCCCCGTGTAGTCGAGGACGACCATCGACCACGGCGCGGGACAGCCGGCGGGGGGCGTCAGTGTGCCGGTCGCCGGTGCGTCGTAACCGTTCGGGCCGAACGCGAAGTTTTCGGCGAGCGTGACCAGGCAGCTCGCGGTGGCGGGGCGGACGAGCGGCGGGAGCGCGGTGACCGGATTCTGGTAATTCGTCTCGGTCGCCGCGGCCCGAACGGAGCTTGTGACCAAGGCCATCAATCCCAGGGTCGTAATCACCAGGCCGACCAGGAGGCGTTGTCGGAACCTCATCTCCGATCCCGGCTCCACGACGCCGGACCGCTATTTACGTCCCTCGTGTTCGTTTCGCGTGGAGACCTCCGCGCGACTGTGGCTGACTTCGACCCCGGCCCGATGCATGATTCGGCGGTTCGCCGCGAGACAGGCGTGCGGGGATTCGAGACCCCTCAATTCGGGTGGCCCTCAGGTCACCATTCATAGGGGTCTCCACCTCACGAATTCCGCAATCGCGGTCCAGGAAAGCGGCGCCGTCGGTCTTCACTCCGAACGCGGCGGCCGCTCCGATTGGGTCCGAAACCAACGGAGGACCAAGAACCCCGCGACGACCGCTACGACCGCTACGACGATCAGCAGGATCAGGTACGCCAGCCAAGCCGGGAGGCCAACGAATGCCGGACCTTGAGGGCCTTGCGAGCCCCCGATGATGGAGATGGTCCCTTGGTAGGGATTCGTCACATAAACGGAGCCCGTGACGGAGTCGCTCGCGACCCAAGCGGGTCCGGTGCCCACTTGGACCACGGCCACCACCGCGTGCGTCGCACCGGAGACGACGCTGACGTTGGCCGAGTCGTAATTGGTGACGAACATGCGTCCCGTCCCCGCGTCGTGTGCGATGAATGTGGGATTCCTTCCGACCGAGACGGTCGCAACGACCGCATTCGTCGAATTGGAAATCACGCTGACGGTATTCGAGGATCCGTTCGCGACGTAGAGCTCGCCCGTCGTCCCATCGTAGCCGACGCCTTCTGGGTTGAACCCTACCGGGATGGAAGCCACGACGACGTGCGTCGCAACCGAGATGACGCTGACGTTGTTCGAGAAACGATTGGCAACGAACACCTCTCCTCTCCGGCTATCGTAGGCGATTCCCCCGGGATTACGCCCCACTGGGACGGTCGCGACGACCTTGTTCGTCGCATCGGAGATCACGCTCACGTTGTCGGAGAAGTAGTTCGCGACGAACAGCTCTCCCTTTGCATCGGCGTACGCGATTGCGGCGGGGCGAGAACCGACCGGGATGGTTGCCACGATGGCGTGTGTCGCGGCGGAGATGACGGTGACCGTGTTCGCTCCTGGATTCGTCACGAAGAGCTCTGACTTGGGACGATCGTAGGCGAGGGCACCCGGGCGTACTACGGGAATCGTCGCGACGACCATGTCCGTCGCATCCGAGATCACGCCTACGCTGTTGGAGAAGGAGTCCGTGACGAAGATTTCCCTTCTACCCTCGTCGAAGGCGATCGCCGAAGGATAGCGGCCTACGGGCACATCCGCGACGACGGTGTTTTGCGTGTCGGAAATCACCCCGATTACCGCTGAATATTGGTAGGAAACGAAGATTTCTCCCGTGCCAGCGTCGTACGCGACCGCTTCCGGTGCGTGTCCCACCGGGATCGTCGCGACGACCGTGTCCGTCGCATCCGAGATCACGCTGACCGTGTCCGAATCGTACGCCGCAACGAAGACCTCGCCCTTCGCAGCGTCGTAGGCGACGCCTTCCGGGTTGCTCGGATATCCCGGCACCGGGATGTTCGCCACGACGGTGTTCGTCGCATCGGAAATGACGCTTACGAAATCAGAGAACTTGTTCGCGACGAAAATCTCTCCCTTGGCCTCGTCGTAGGCGATGCCATATGGCCGATCCCCTACCGGGATCGTCGCCACGACCGTGTGCGTCGCATCCGAGATCACGCCAACGTTCATGGAGTTGAAATTCGTCACGAACACCTCCCCCTTGCCCGCGTCGTACACGAGGCCGAGAGGATTGCTTCCCTCCGGAATGCTGGTGACGACCGCGTGGGTCGCGTCCGAGATCACGCTAACCGTACTCGAGCCCTGGTTTGCGACGAACACCTCTCCCTTCCCCGCATCGTAGGCCACTCCCCATGGCCGGGATCCCACGGGGATGGTCGCAATGACGGTGTTCGACGCATCGGAAATCACACTGACGGTATCCGAGTATCCGTTCGCGACGTAGATTTCGCTCTTCCCGCCATCATACGCGATTCCCTGGGGACTGTTCCCCACGGGGATGATCGCCACGAGCGATTTCGTCTGGTCGGAGATCACGCTTACGCTGTTCGATTGCGTGTTTGCGACGAAGATTTCTCCCTTGCCCATGTCGTAGGCGATCGCCGCGGGCCCCAAACCGTTCGCGGCGAGGAAATTCCCGCGGACGAGCGTATTGTTCACCAGGACAAGCGTGTACGCAACGGATAGCCCGGTCATGTTCGATGCGACAACCTCCGCAGCCCAGGCGCTCGTCTGCGGCGGACCCCATCGGTCGAGGAACCCGAATGGCACGTCCGCGGTGGGTCCGGAGGCCGCAAAAGCCGGTGCGAGCAAGACGAGCGCGAGCAGCCCGGCGCCGACATACGTGGTCAACCGATTCAGCATCCGCCCTCCAGGCTTCCCGCAGGAACGAAGAATCGCGGCGCCAATAAAGGTATCCATCTCGCGTCTGCCCGTTACGCCATTCTCCATTGCGGAGGTCCACGCCATCTGCGACTAGCCGGGTCCGACCGGTGGCGATCCCCTCGCCCGTCGACGCCACAAGATGAAGAGCGCGACGGCCACGGCCGAGACGCCACCGGTCGATGCGCCGATCAGCAGGATGGACGGGGCCGCGGGGGATGGCTGGAGCGCCGCCGATCCGACGTGGAAGCTCTCGAGGATCCAGTCTTCGGTTTCGCGGTACTGCGACTGCATCCACGAGATGTTCATGGAAATCACGTACACGCGTCCCTGCGCCGCCGAGACGACGTATGTTTGGGTGAGGATTGTCGCGCTCGTGTTCGTGCCAATGATGTTGCTGCCTACCATCGCCCGGATGCGAGCCGCAGGATAGCCATCGACCGTCGTGTTCTGCAGGAAGGCCGGTCGGTTCACGGCGTACTTGGCGACCTCCTGGAGCCCCTTGATCGCCTCCGCGTACGCGGCGGCCTGCGTCTCGTCGATGCCCGGCCGCGGCCGAGCCTCGACCGTCGCGCTTGTGTTGTACACGTACGTTCCCTCCGGAGGAGCGAGGAGTATCGCGCCGAACTTGACACTGGATCGCGAGACGTCAGGGTACCCCCGCCACTCAGGAGGGATGGAGACTTGGAAGCGATCCGCTTCGTCGACGATCCGATTCTCGAACGAAGGCCAGTAACGCACGACCACGCTGTTGCTGGCGGTATTCCCGACCGTATCTTCGGCGCCCACTCCCACCGTGTTGTTGCCGATCCACAGGCGGACCGCTACGGACCAATCGCGGCCAGAGACGGTCACCGGGACGTTGCCGGCGTACACGCGGAGGAGGTGAGGGTCGTCGACCGTGCCCGAGAGCGTGTAGGGGGACGTGGCCGTGGCGATCGCGGACGTGATGATGAGTTGGGGCGGCGTCCCATCGGTCTCAAACGATACGCTGTCGTCCAAGATTCGGCCGACCCGATCGAGGCCCGTGATCCGTCCGACGTGCGGGCCGTCCGCCGGCGGGACCGGAGGATACCCGGGCGATCCAAAGCAGGCTTCGGTCATGCCAAACGTCCCTCCTCCGATTGCGACCTCGTCCCGGTACAGGACGATCGAGCTCTCATTCACGCCGCCCGCCGTGACCAGCGGGTAGCAGATCGGATCCGTGCGTGAATTCAGGAGCTGCCCATCCGTGGCGTTGAGCCAGGGGTCCCCGTCCCAGAGACCGATGACGTAGCCCGCGGTGGACCACGCGAGGGCGACCAGGGCGGTCCCGTCCGCCGTCCAGCCGACGGAACTCGCCTGCGCGGGCTCCGAGCCGACCGCCTGCACGTGGAACGTCCCGACGTCGCCCGCCTCGACGATGAACCGACCTGAACTCGCGAGGGCGAGGACGCCACTCCCCGGGTTCTCCGCGGGTGCCTCCGGGCACGAGACGCCCGAGCCCGCATACGTGTCGTTCGCCAGCCAGTACCACGAGAGCGCTCCCCATCCGCACAACCACACGCGCCGACCGTCTGCGGACAGTACGACATCATTCCCGCTCCCGAACCGCCCCGAGAGGCCCGTCGTCATGTCGACTCGGTAGATGTCGCCCACCAGGGGGGCGGTCAACACGACGAAGAACCAGCGTCCCGCCGGGTCAACCGCGATCGAGGCGGCGTCGCCTTGTCCCGCCACGGTGTAGTTCCGCACGACGGCGCCGGTGGTGCCGGAGAGCCGCATCACGCTCCCCCGCTGGCAGCATGGGCCGACGAACAGGTCTCCCCCTTGCACGGCAATCGCCGTGAGAGAGCTCCAGTAGGTCCAGGATTTCACGAGTTGTCCCGCACCCGGATCAACTCGGTCGATCGTCCCATTGCGCAGCGCGACGTAGGCGTCGCCGGTCGAGCGATCCACGTCGAAGTCGACGATGTCCACGCCGCTGGACGACAGAGAAAGGTTGTGAAGGAGATTCCCCGAAAGGTCGAAAACCATCAGGTTGGAACTCTCGGACGACCCGGACGCGTTCGGGTCCAGGCCCCAGTATCTCACGGCGACGACGATCCTCCCTCGTTCGCCATCGACTTCGAGATGCCAAGCCGCGCCACCCAAGCGGTAGATTGGATACCAACCTGCCAAGCGAGCGGCCGCGGCAACAGGAAGGTCGCCCTGTGCGATGGGGGCCGACGGTGCGGTCGCAGGCACCGGGCTCGGAATCGCGGATCCGGCAACGACGAGAACGACGAATATCAACAGGGTGTCCTGGACACTCCACACACCGCTCGAATCGTGTTCCGCCGGCTTAAAGGTGCCCGGAACGGCAAACCGGTGAGAAGAGCTCGCGAAAGCGGTCTGTTGGGTGCTTGAAGCCTGAACGAGGCCGCTCTACGGATTGCCGAGCACCTTCGCGAGGAAGTCCACGAGGTCCGTCGTCTGAATCACGGACCCGCAGTACTCGCAGCTCCTCAGGTTCTCGAGGGTCGTTTCTCCGGAGATGTGGATACGGCCGCGGCACGCGGGACACGTGTAGTCCGTCACAATTCCCGCCCTCCTCACTTGGTCAACCAAGTCGTTCAAGTTCACGTGGACCTGGGTCACGACGCGCCGCCGCCCCGCCCTTCGTGTCTCGCCCGCCTCCTTCCACATCCGGAGCTGTTGGTAGATTCTGGCCGCGTCCTCGTGGTCCTCCGCTTCAACCAGGTGTCGAGCGTGTTCCAGCAGCTGGCGGCGCCGATAGTCCTCCGACATCGCGACAGCACGTCGCGCCGCAGCGGGGTGAAGACGGATTCCGCCGAAGTTGTACTCACGCCCGAAACGCCTCGGCGGATGTCCTCGCGAGATGAAGCCCCAGGCCCACTGGTCGAAGCAATTCCACGAACAGACCGTATGGTGCGCGATCGCGAATTCTCCACTCCATGGGAGGTCGAAAAAGGCCTCCGGTTGGGGGACCTGCGTGAATCCGGCGACGATCTGGCAGTTCTCACAGACGGGGGCGCCGCAGACGAAGCACCGCGAGCGCGCAAGGCCTATCCGTCGGAACCCACATCGACCGCACCGGGCCATCTCGCCTCACTCCCTGCGTACGTAGTCGTCGTCTGGGGATTGAAACGTTTCGGTGGAATGCCCGCAGCGCGTGTACGATTCGGGCGATTCAGCCCGATGCCACGTCGACAAGACGATTCGACAGCCCTGATGTGCCCTCCGAGGCGCGCGTAGGACGGACCTGCGAGGATCCGTCCCGCTCCAACCGCGGGGGGGAAAGACTTTAAACCGGCGGTCGAATTCGACGCGCCAGGAAGACGTCGCGGGGAACCTACATGCCCTGGGGACTTCAGAACCGGCTTTCGCGGATCATCCGGCCGACGGACGGCCGGACCGTCATGCTCGCCGCCGACCACGGATACTTCCTGGGCCCTACCCATAAGCTCGAGGTCCCGCGCAAGACGCTGGAGCCGCTCCTCCCTCATGCGGATGCCGTCATGGTCACGCGCGGCGTCGTGCGCACGTCGATCGATCCCGGGGCGGACGTGCCGATCGTCCTCCGGGTCAGCGGCGGCGTGAGCATCCTCAACGAGGACCTGTCGAACGAGAAGATCACGACCTCGATGAAGGAGGCGCTGCGGCTGAACGCGTCGGCGGTCGCGCTGTCGATCTTCGTCGGCGCGGCGCACGAGCACGATTCCCTCGTGAACCTCGGCAAGCTCGTCGACGAGGGCGAGGAAACCGGTATGCCCGTCCTCGCCGTGACCGCCGTGGGAAAGGAACTCGAGAAACGGGACGCGCGGTACCTCGGCCTCGCGTGTCGCATCGCGTCCGAGTTCGGCGCCCACTTCGTCAAGACCTATTATTGCGAGGACTTCTCCAAGGTCGTCGAGTCGTGTCCCGTGCCGCTCGTCGTCGCGGGCGGCCCGAAGCTCGAGACGGAACTCGACGCGCTCGAACTCGCCTACGACGCGATCCAGGACGGCGCGCGAGGCGTCGACATGGGCCGGAACATCTGGCAGTCCGCGAACCCGGTCGGCATGATTCGCGGGATCCGCGCGGTCGTCCACGAGCGCGCGACCCCGAAAGAGGCGCTCGAGCTCGTCAAGGGCCCGAGGTCGAAGAAGTAGGCGGCCCATGCGCGCCGCGATGTACTACGCGAACGACGATGTGCGGATCGTGGACCTGCCGAAGCCCAAGATCGCCGCGGGGGAAATCCTCGTCCGGGTGAAGGCGAGCGGCATCTGCGGCTCCGATGTCATGGAGTGGTACCGCAAGCCGAAGGCGCCGCTCGTCCTCGGCCATGAGATCGCCGCGGAGGTCACGGAAGTCGGCGCCGGCGTCGGCACGGCAAAGGTGGGGGATCGGGTGTTCGTGTCCCACCATGTCCCGTGCGGTTCCTGTCGGTACTGCGCCACGGGCCACGAGACCGTGTGCGACACCCTTCGCACGACGAACTTCGATCCGGGTGGGTTCGCGGAGTTCGTCCGCGTCCCCGCGATCAACGTGAAACACGGGGTGTTCGCGCTGCCCCGCGAAATCTCGGATGACGAAGCGACGTTCGTCGAGCCCTTGGCGTGCGGGATCCGCGGGCAGCGGCTCGCGGGCTTCCGTCCCGGTGGGACCGTGCTGGTCATCGGCAGCGGCGTCGCGGGACTGCTGCACGCGAAGCTCGCGAAAGCCTCCGGAGCCGGAAAGGTCATTGCCACGGATGTCGTCGAATACCGCAAGGCGGCCGCACGCAAGGCGGGAGCCGATTTGGTGATCGACGGCCGCCACGACGTTCCGACGGAGGTGAAGCGAGCGAACGAAGGCAACCTATCGGACCTCGTCATCACGTGCACGGGTGCCCCGAAAGCGGTCGCGCAGGGATTCGCATCCGTAGACCGAGGGGGGACCGTCCTTCTCTTCGCTCCCACGGAGCCCGCGTCGAAGATCGAAATGCCCTTCAATGCGCTGTGGCGCGAGGAGATCACCGTCACGTCCTCGTACGGCGGAAGCCCCCGAGACATCTGCGACGCGATCGGACTCCTTGCGGGGAAACGGATCGCAGTCGTGGATTTGATCACGCACGTCCTCCCGCTCGCCGACGCCGCCGAGGGATTCCGGCTCGTCGCGCGGGCGCAAGACTCGATCAAGGTCATCCTGCGACCCTGAGCTGGAAGCCGGTCCCGCAGACGGTTCTCGGCGGTAATGCCCGGATTCTCACTTCATCGGCGTGCCGACTCGGTTGCTGCGCCCGTTGGCCTTGGGGCTCCGACACCCGCCGGGGCCGGGGTGACCTCTTCCCAGATCTTGGTGTCCTTCGTCTCGGGCAAGTATTTCATCCCGATGAGGAGGGTCATCACCGGAATTGAAATGCACCAGATCAGGAAGAAGAAGATGTTTCCCGTCGCGACGACGATGGCCGTTGCGATGACCGGTGTGAAGCCACCGAACTCTCCGTTTCCGAGGTGGTAGGGGACCGAGAGACACGTGTATCGAATCCGCGCAGGGAAGAACTCAACGAGGAAGGCGGCGATTGGAGCGTACACCATCGTGACGTAGAATACCAAAACGAAGTTCAGCGCAATAAGGACGGGAACATTCGGCGGGTTCGCGAACGCCGCGATCCCGGCAAAGATTGGGTAATACGTCACGGCCGCGAGGAGGCATCCCGCCATGATGATTTTCTTTCGTCCGATCCGGTCCGACAGTCGACCGAAAACGATGAAGAACGGCGTGGCAAGGGCCAAGGCGACTAGAATGATGAGGGAGGCAAGCGTGGCATCCATCTTCAGCGACGTTTGCATGAAGAACAGGGCGTAGAACTGGCCGGTGTACCAGACGACCGCTTGGCCTGCAGTGGCCCCGAAGAGCGCAAGCAGGATGAGCTTCCAGTTCGCCCAATGGGCGAGGGCTTCCCGCAACGGCGCCTTCGATGTACGGCCCTCCGCCTTGAGCCGCGCGAACAGCGGGGTCTCTCGAAGTTTCCAGCGGATGTAAAGGGACGCCGCTACGAGCACCGAGGAGAGCAGGAAGGGGATTCTCCATCCCCATTCGTTGAACGCCGCGAGGCCCATGACTGCCTTGAGGATGAGAACGACTCCAAGGGCGAGAAACAATCCGAGCGTGGCCGTGGTTTGGATGAAACTCGTCCAATATCCTCGCTTCGCATCCGGCGCGTGCTCGGCGACGTAGACGACTGCGCCGCCGTATTCGCCTCCGAGCGCGAGTCCCTGGATCACCCGCAGTCCTAGGAGCGTTATCGGAACGATGACCCCGACTTGTGCGTACGTCGGCAGGAGCCCGATCAGGGTTGTCCCGATGCCCATGATTGTAATCGTGAGGAGGAAGGCGTATTTTCGACCGACGAAGTCACCGATTCGTCCGAAGACGACCGCCCCGAACGGCCGGACCGCGAAGCCAGCCGCGAACGTCGCAAGGGTTAGGAGAAACGCTCCGGAACCGGGCGCAAAGAATATCCCCGCCATCAATGTGGCCAGAGACCCGAAGATGTAGAAGTCGTACCACTCGATGAGCGTCCCGGTGCCGGACGCCGCGACGATAAACGGCATGCTGAACGTTTTTGTGACAGCTTGAGGACCCGCAACCTGCCCGACCGCCGTCGCCATGCCGCGCCAGGAATTAGCACGTCGGTAAGAGCGGGGTGTTTACATACGATATCATGTGTGTTCGTCGCACGTTCTAAGGCCGAGCGAATCGGCCGGCGGCGTGCCATCCGGGTTGTGGACAGAGTCACGGTGACTCATACCCTATTTAACGGGAAACGGCTCTACCGGCTGCATCGGCCGGATGGGCATCGGTCCTCGGGGGATCGAACATGGTCGTCCCGAACACAACCATCGACAGCCTGCTGAAGGAGAAGGAACAGTACCCGCCACCTGCGTCGTTCCGCAAGGTCGCCTGGGTCCACGACAATCAGTTTGCGCGGGACGCCGCAAAGGACACGGAGCGGTTCTGGAGCGAGCGCGCGAAGGAATTTGATTGGTCGAGGCCGTGGTCGACCCTTCTCGAGTGGAAGCTGCCGTTCGCGCGGTGGTTCGTCGGCGGGACGATCAACGTGTCGCAGAACTGCGTCGATCGCCACGCAGTCTCGGCCCGGCGGAACAAGGCCGCGATCGTGTGGGAGGGCGAACCGGGGGAGAAGCGCGTCCTCACGTACGCGATGCTGTCGCGCGAGGTGAACCGCTTCGCGAACGTCCTGAAAGGCCTCGACGTCAAGCGCGGGGACCGGGTGACGATCTACATGCCGATGATCCCCGAGCTCCCGATTGCGATGTTGGCGTGCGCGAGGATCGGCGCGATTCACAGCGTGATCTTCGGCGGGTTCAGCGCGAAGGCGATCCACGACCGCGTCGAGGACGCGGAGAGCGAGGTCGTCGTGACGGCGGACGGCGGCTATCGACGGGGCAAGATCGTGCCGCTGAAGCGGACGGTGGACGAGGCGGTCGCCGACCTCCCGGTCGTGCGCCACGTGGTCGTCTACGCGCGGACGAAGGAGGCGGTCCCCATGCAGGCGGGCCGGGACATCGGGTGGGAGGAGGCGGTCGCGAAGGCGGACCCACGGTGCGACCCCGAGCCGATGGAGGCGACGGACCCGCTCTTCGTCCTCTACACGTCCGGCACGACGGGCAAGCCGAAAGGAGTGTTGCACTCGACCGGCGGGTACCTCGTCGGCGTCGCCACGACGCACCGGCTGATCTTCGACATCAAGGAGGACGATTTGTACTGGTGCACCGCCGACATCGGGTGGGTGACCGGTCACTCGTACATCGTCTACGGGCCCCTCGCGAACGGCGCCACGACGTTCATGTACGAAGGGGCTCCCGACTGGCCCCATCCCGACCGCTTGTGGTCCCTCATCCAGGAGTACGGGATCACCATCCTCTACACCGCGCCGACCGCGATCCGCGCGTTCATGCGCTGGGGCGACGAGTGGCCGAAGAAGCACGACCTCTCGAGCCTCCGCCTCCTCGGGACCGTCGGGGAGCCGATCAACCCGGAGGCGTGGCGCTGGTACCACAAGGCGATCGGCGGCGGCCGCTGTCCGATCGTCGACACGTGGTGGCAGACGGAGACCGGCATGATCCTCATCACGCCGCTTCCCGGCGTCACGACGACGAAGCCCGGGTCCGCGACGTTCCCGTTCCCCGGGATCGAGGCGGAGGTCGTCGACGACAAGGGCCAGCCCGTCGGGGTGAACAAGGGCGGGTACCTGGTCATCTCGAAACCTTGGCCCGCGATGCTCATGACGCTGTACAAGGACCCGGAACGGTATCGCCAGGTCTACTGGTCCCAGATCCCCGGGAAGTACTTCACGGGGGACGGCGCGCGGATCGACGAGGACGGGTACTTCTGGCTGATGGGCCGCATCGACGACGTGATCAACGTCGCGGGGCACCGGATCGGGACGATGGAGGTCGAATCCGCCCTCGTGAGCCACGCGAAGGTCGCCGAGGCGGCGGTCGTCGGGAAGCCGCATCCGCTGAAAGGCCAAGCGCTCGTCGCGTACGTCGTGCTGAAGTCCGGATACAAGCGATCCGATGCGTTGCGCGAGGACCTGCGAAGGCACGTCCGCTCCGCGATTGGCTCGATCGCGGTCCCGGACGAGATCTACATCACGGAGAAGCTCCCGAAGACTCGGAGCGGGAAGATCATGCGCCGCGTCATCCGGTCCGTGGTGTCGGGCCAGGAGATCGGCGACACGACGACGCTCGAGGACCCCGGAGCCGTCGACGAAGTCCGGAAGTGGCTCGAAGCGGTCGAGGGCAAGGTCGCCTGAGCCGATTCAGCGTTTCCGGCGCTTCCCGGTCCGCTTCGGACGCTTTCGCTTGGCCTGTTTCGGCGCATCGACGTGGTATACGTCGAGCCAGATCCCTTCGACGACCGGCACGAACGCGATATGCCAGACGCCTTCATGGAACGGGCCGAGGGCCGGCTTGTAGCCGGCGGCCTCCAACCGCCGCAAGGCCGCGTCGAAATCGTCGACCCCGAATCCGAGATGGTCGAGTTCGTCGCCTTCGCGGAAGGGACCCGCCACGGGACTGTCCGCCTCGTACCGGCTCAACTCGAGTTTGTGCCTGCGGTCCGGGCTCCAGAGGTTCGCGAATTCCCCCTTGTTCCAGTCCGCCTTGACCCGCGCTTCCAGCTTCATCTCGAGGACCTTCGTGAAGAAGTCGATCGCTGCGTCGAGGTCCCGGACGCGCAGGCCGGTGTACTCGAACTCGAAACGCATCCGACGCGGATGCGACGGCCGCTGGATAAAGACTGAGCCGTCCTACGGGTCGACCCAGTGCGCGCGACGCGAAGCGAAGACGCCCATCAGCGCCGCGAAGCCGAGGAGGTACGCCCACCCAACCCCGACTTGCCACCCGGGCATCGAGATGAGCCCCAGGTAGTACTTCGAGAGTTGCGCGGCGTGGGTCGTCGGGATGAGCATCGCGAGGGCCTGTGCGATGGGAAACGACTGCAACCGGTCGAGCGGATAGTACACCGGAGGGAGGAAGCCGAGAGCGATGCTGAGCACCTGGGGGATCGAGTTCGCCCGGCGCGCGTTCTTCGTGGTGGCGCCGATCGCGAAGCCGACGAAGACGAGTCCGATCCACAGGATGGCGGACGTCGCGATGACCAAGAGGATCCCGACGACGCTGGCGACTCCCGACAGGATCAGGATGCTGAGCGCGACGACGACGGATGGCAAGGCAACGACGAGTCCGCTCACGGACAGCCCGAGCGCATAGGACGCCGGCGACACTCTCGACGCGACGAACATGTCCTGGAAGCGGAACCATTGCTTGTTGAAGTACACGCTCTGCGAGGCGAAGAGCCCGGTGAAGGAGAAGGTGAGGACGATCGCCCCGATGAGCGACTGCACGGCGGACGCCTGGTTCGCGAATACGAAGATGAAGATGACCGGCAGGAAGGAGAAGAGGCTGATCACGACGAGAAGCATCGGGTCCCGCAGGAGCGGCAGCGCGTCGAACAGCCCGATGTACAACGCCTCACGTATCTTCGCTCTCAATCGATCCCCCCACGATCTTGATGAACGCCTCCTCGAGGCTCGCCGGCTTGAACGTCACCCTGCGCTTCTCGCGCAGCCCGCGCTCGACGATGGCCAGGATCTCTTCGTCCGATCGTGGGACGAGGATCTCCCGCTCGGCCCCGTTGCCCGAGGTTGGCTCCACGATGACGCGCATGCCGATCCCCGTGTCTCCCTTCGCCGCCTCGACCGTCCCGAGGAACGCGGTGCGTCCCTTGTCGACGATCAGCAGATGGTCCGCGAGCATCTCGGCCTCGTCGAGGTAGTGGGTCGTCAGGAGGATCGTGGTGCCCCGCTTCGTCAGGTCGCGGAGCATGGCCCACACGGACCGCCGGCCGAGGGGATCGAGTCCGATCGTCGGCTCGTCCAGGAAGAACACCTCGGGGTCGGCGACCATCGCCATCGCGATGATCACGCGTTGCCGGAGTCCGCCGGACAGCTCGGCGTTGAGCGTGTCGCGGTTCTCCCACAACCCGAGGTCGTCCATGACCTTCCGCGTCCGTGCGCGGGCGTCCTCGCGGGACCGGCCCCGGATGAGGCACATGTAGTAGATGTGGTCGTACGCCGAGAGGAGCATCTGGGGCCGCGCCTCCTGCGGGACGACGGCGATGTGCGGCCGGATCGCCTTCGGCTCCGACAGGACGTCGTGGCCGAGGACGGACGCACGGCCGAGCGTCGGCTTGAGTTGCGTCGCCAGGATCCGCAGCAGCGTCGTCTTGCCGGCGCCGTTCCGACCGAGGAGGCAGAAGATCTCGCCCTTCTGGATTGAGAACGAGACGTCTTCGAGGGCTTTCGTTCCGCCCGGGTACGTCTTCCCGAGCCCTTCGACCTCGATGACCGCCATGCCTCGCGGCGTACGGGCGCGTCCTACTTGAGACTTCTGCGCGGAGCCGTGCGACTCACTCCGCTCGGAGGGAGACGAAGCCGCTTGCCGAACCGTCAAGCGCGGGTGTGTGCGTCACAATCACCGGGCACCGTGACGTGCCGTTCCGCCGGCTGGACCGATCGTGGGCGGACGGGTCCCGAAACGCTTCGGTCCGTATGTGCCAAAAGCTTATTCTCCCGACTCGGTTCCGCGGGCCGTGGAACGGGCCACGTACGACATCGTCGTGGTCGGTGGCGGGGCCGCGGGATTGCGGGCGGCGATCGCCGCGGCCGAGGAGAACCCCGACCTGTCGATCGGCCTCGTCTCGAAGGTCTACCCGATGCGGAGCCACACCGTATCCGCCGAGGGAGGCACGGCGGCCGTCCTGCGGGACTACGACTCCTTCGACCTCCACGCCCTCGACACGATCAAAGGCTCCGACTTCCTCGCGGACCAGGACGCGGTCGAGTTCTTCGTCGCGAAGTGTCCCGAGGAGGTCATCCGGCTCGAGCACTGGGGTTGCCCGTGGTCTCGGGATCCCGACGGCCGCGTGAGCCAGCGGGCGTTCGGCGGCATGTCCGTCAAGCGGACCGTGTTCGCGGCGGACAAGGTGGGATTCCACATCCTCCACACGCTCTTCCAGACGTCGATGAAGTACCCGCAGATCGAGCGGTTCGACGAGTACTTCGTCACGTCGCTGATCGTCGACGGCGGCGCATGCGTCGGCGTGACGGCGATCGATCTCCGAGGCGGGCGGATGGTCGCGATCGGCGCGAAGGCGACCGTCCTCGCGACGGGCGGGTGCGGCCGCGTCTACGAATTCACGACGAACGGGTTCATCAAGACGGGGGACGGCATGGCGCTCGCCTACCGGGTCGGGGTGCCGCTGAAGGACATGGAGATGGTCCAGTTCCATCCGACGTGCCTCCCGGGCACGGGCATCCTGATCACCGAGGCGGCGCGGGGCGAGGGCGGCTACCTCATCAACAAGGAGGGCGAGCGATACATGCAGCGCTACCTCCCGGGGAAGATGGAGCTCGGGCCGCGGGACATCCTCTCGCGCGCGATGATCCAGGAGATGAAGGCGGGCCGGGCGTTCGACGGCCCGTACGGCCAGTACCTGGGCCTCGATCTGCGGCACCTGGGGGAGGAGACGATCAACACCAACCTCCCGATGGTCCGCGAGCTCGCGGAGAAGTACATGGGCCTCGATCCGATCCACGAGCCCATCCCGGTCCGGCCGGGCCAGCACTACATGATGGGGGGCGTGTCGGCGAACACGCGAGGCGAGACGAACGTCCCCGGCCTCTATGCGGTCGGCGAGACGGCGTGCGTGTCGATCAACGGGGCGAACCGGCTCGGCTCGAACAGCCTCAGCGAGTGCCTCGTCTTCGGCGCATGGACCGGGCGGGCGGTCGCCGAGTACACGAAGCAACGCACCCGCTATCCGAGCACCTCGGCCGCGCGCACGGCGCTAAAGGTGGAAGAGGCGCGGGTCTTCGATGGCCTCCTGGGCCGGGAGCGCGGGAAGGAGACCGTCGCCGGGATCCGCGTGGAGATGCAGCAGCTCATGGACCGGGACGTCGGGATCTTCCGGGAGGACGCCCGCTTGAGCGACGCCTGCGGAAAGCTCGCGAAACTGCGCGAACGCTTCGCCCTCGTCGGCCTCGCGGACAAAGACCGCGTGTTCAACACGGAACTCACGGCGGTCCTGGAGCTCGACTTCATGCTCGACGTCGCGGCGACGATCGCGCACAGCGCGCTGGGCCGGCGGGAGTCGCGGGGCGCACACAGCCGTTCGGACCACCCGAACCGCGACGATGCGAACTACCTCAAGCACACGCTCGCCTTCCGCACGGACGGCGCGCCGCGGATCGACTACGCGCCCGTCACGATCACGAAGTGGCAGCCCGTCGAGAGGAAGTACTGACATGCCCGACGCCGACGTCGTGTTCCGCGTGAAGCGGTATCGGCCGGCCTCGGATTCCCGGCCGAGGTACCAGGAGTACCGCATCCCGTATCGGGACGACATGGTCGTCTTGGACGGGCTGAACTACATCAAGGACCACGTCGACCCGACCCTCGCGTTCCGGTGGTCGTGCCGCATGGGGATCTGCGGCTCCTGCGGCGCGGACGTGAACGGTCACCCCAAGCTGACGTGCGGCACCTACGTGCGGGAGTACCGCCGCGGCGTCGTGACGGTCGACCCGCTCGCGAACTTCCCGATCATCAAGGACCTCGTCGTCGACTTCGACGACTTCCTCAACAAGCTCGCCTCCGTCACGCCGTACATCGTCCGCGAGGAGGAGGGCGACCTCAAGCACGAATACGTCCAGTATCCGGAGGACGTGGAGGCGTATCGCCAGCAGAGCCTGTGCATCAACTGCATGCTCTGCTACGCTGCGTGCCCGGTCTTCGGCGCGAGCCCCGGATTCGTCGGACCCGCCGCGTCGGCGCTCGCCCTGCGGTACATCCGGGACACGCGGGACGAAGGGGCGGACGCCCGCCTTGCACGTCTGAACACGAAGTCGGGCGTGTGGGAGTGCACCTTCGTCGGCGAGTGCTCCGTCGCTTGCCCGAAGGGCGTCGACCCCGCGGCCGCGATCCAGACGCTCAAGTTCCTCGCGACGACGCGGCACATGCGGCGGCTGCTCATGCCCAAGTCCGTTCCGAGGTGATGCGACGGCCCACGCGTACCCGGCGAAGCGGCGTGCGGGATGGTGGCTGCGGAATCCGCGGTACCTCGGCTTCCAGCTGCGGGAGTTCGGCGGCGTGATCAGCGCCCTCTACGGCCTCATCTTGCTGAACCTGCTCCGCGAGCTCCGCGCCGGCGAATCCGCGTACACGGCGTTCCTGGACGTCCTGCGCACGCCGCCGATCCTCTACGTGAACCTCGTGTTGTTCGCCCTCGTGATGTGGCACGCGATCACGTGGTTCATGCTGATCGGCAAGGCGCAGCCGATCCAGTTCACCGCGAAGCCCGTGCCATGGAAGACGGCGTTCGCGATCAACGTGCTCCTGTGGCTCGGGGTCAGCGGGGCGGTCGTCTATCTGATCTTCGGGGGTTTCTGAGATGGCCGAGGAGGTCTCGGCGGTCCGAGACACGACGGCATGGAGTCCCGGCCGCGAGACCGTCCACGCGGACATGCCCGAAGCGGAGCCCGAGGTCGTCGTAGAGCCGCTGTTCTGGGGCCTCTTCTCCCTCGGCGGCTTCATCACCGCGTTCCTCTTCCCCGTGACCCTCTTCCTGCTGTTCTTCGCCGCACCGTTCGGTTTGTGGCCGACCGATTCGGCCTCGTACGCCGCGTTCTCGGCGCTGTGGCAGGGCCCGTTGGTCCGGGTGTACTTCTTCGTCCTGATCGGCGGCTCCCTGTTCCACGGGACCCACCGGCTCAAGTTCATGCTCGTCGACGCCGGCGTGAGGAGCCCCGGCGCGGAGGCGGCCCTGGACGTCATCTTGAACGCGGTCGCGATCCTCGGGAGCCTCGGCGCCCTCTACTACGCGGTGCGCGGCTGGCTTTTCTAGCCGCCACCTTCTTCGCCGAGCTCTTCTTGGCGGGCCTCTTCTTGGCCGCCTTCGCCTTCGAGGGGGCCGCTTTGGCGGGTGCGACCGGAGCCGGTGCCGCCTCGATCGCCGTCTTCGGTGAGACGAGCTTGTACACGAAGTCCCTCTCGCGCACGCGCTCGTGGACCTTCATACCGACCTCCTGCCCGATTTCCGCTCGCGACACGACCGCGTGCTCGATCTGCAACGTGTCGACCGTCTGCTCGAGGTTCGTCGTCGGTCCCTGGATTTGCACGGTATCGCCGATCGCCAGCGTGCTGTCCGTCAGCCGGATCGCCGCGACGCCAATCTTCCCGTAGAAGTGGAAGACTTCGCCCACCTTCTTGCGCTCCATCGGGACCGCCGAGGAATGCGCGCGACGCGGTAAAAAGATTCGCAAGAGTGCCCGTGCACGCAGGTCCGATCGCGCAATGTCGGAAAGTCTTAAGTGGGGCCACACGATACCGCGGCATCGGAAGGGGGGAACGTCCTTCTATGGTGATGCCTCTCAACGTTCTTGAAAAATCCATCAACAAGCGCGTTCAGCTTCTCCTCAAGGACAACCGAATTCTCGAAGGCAAGCTCGTCGGCTACGACGACTACATGAACATGGTCCTCGAGGACACCGAGGAGACGAAAGAAGACAACGTCCGGCGGGTCGGGACCGTCGTGCTGCGCGGGAACAACGTCGTCACGATCGTGCCGAAGTGACGCCCGGGGCCAGAAAATAGATATTGAGCGGTCCGCATCGGACCGCCCGATGCAGCTCGTGATTATCGCCGGAGGCCTCGGGACCCGGCTCCGTCCGCTCACCCTGTATCGGCCGAAGGCGCTGATCCCGCTCGTCGACCGCCCGCAGATCGCGCACATCCTGGAGGCGTTGCCGGCCTCGTGCGACGAGGTGATCGTCGCGGTCAACTACATGTTCGAACAAGTGCGGGACTTCTTCCGGATGCGGCAGTTCGGCGTGGACGTTCGCGTCGTCGACGAGCCGATGCCGCTCGGCACCGCCGGGGCGATCAAGAACGTGCAACGACACCTCCACGGTCCCTTCGCCGTCTACAACGGCGACGTCGTCGACACGATCGATTTCGATCGGCTCGTCAAGGCCCACGAGACGGGCGGCGGCATCGGGACGATCGCCGTGTGGCCCACGGCCGACGTGTCCGCGTACGGCGTCGTCGCGATCGAGAAAGGCCGCGTCGTTCAGTTCGTCGAGAAACCCGCGAAGGGCGAGGCGCCGAGCAATCTGGTGAACGCGGGACGATACGTGTTCGAGCCCGACGTGTTCGATTTCATCGAGGGGGGCCGCGCCGTTTCCTTGGAGCGAGAGGTGTTCCCCCGGCTCATTCCGCGCGGGCTCACGGCGTTCCGGTACGAGGGGTTCTGGTCCGACGCGGGCACCCTGCCGAGTTACCTGAACGCGCAGCGCCTCCTGCTCGAGGCGGGCCGCGCGAAGATCTCCGGGGATGCGGACGTCGCATCGGGGAAACTGCTTCCGCCCGTGTATGCGGGCCCGGGGACCTTCGTCGAGGGGCGCGTCGGGCCGTACGTCGTCATGGGCAAGGCGTGCCGGATCGGGCGAGCGACCGTCCGGAACGCGACGCTCTTGGAAGGCGTGAGCGTGGACGACAAGGCGGACGTCGTCGACTCGATCGCCGGAGCGGGCGCGGCGATCGGCGAGGGCGCCCACGTGCGCGACTCGATCCTCGCCGACGGGGCCCAGGTGCCGCCCTACGCGACGGTCGTGGACGAACGGGTGACCGCGTGACCCGGCTGTTCGGCACGAACGGGATCCGGGGCGTCGTCGGACAGGAAATGACGGCGGACCTCGCAGTCAAGGTCGGTCACGCCGCCGGCACGTTCTTTGAGGGGGGTCCCGTCGCCCTCGCGCGCGACCCCCGCCTCTCCGGGCCGATGCTCGCCCGCGCCGGTGCGTCCGGGCTGATGTCCGCGGGCTGCGACGTGATCGACCTCGGCGTCGTCCCGACGCCCTGCGCACAGTATTACGTCGCGAAGTCGGGTCGCCTCAAGGGGGCACTCGTCGTCACCGCGTCCCACAACCCCCGGGAGTTCAACGGCCTGAAAGCGATCGATGCACGCGGGATGGAGATGCGGCGCGAGGACGAGGAGTCGATCGAGTCGATCCTGTCGGAGGGTCGCTACCGGATCGCGGCGTGGTCCGACGTCGGCTCGATCCGGCCGGACGACTCGGCGCCGGAGCGCTACCTCGACGGGATCCGCGCGATGGTCGACGTCGAATCGATCCGCGAGCGCGGCCCGACGGTCGTGGTGGACCCGGGGAACGGCGCGGGGTGCATCACGACCCCGTACCTCGCGCGCGACCTAGGATGCCGCGTGATCTCCCTGAACGGCCAGGCGGACGGCGCATTCCCGGGTCGGATGCCCGAGCCGACCGCGGAGCATTTGGACCACCTCTTGCGCGTCGTGTCCGAGACGCACGCGGACCTCGGCGTGGCCCATGACGGCGACGCGGACCGAGCGGTGTTCGTCGACGATCGCGGAGCGTTCGTCGAGGGAGACAAGAGCCTCGCGCTCCTCGCGCGGGCCGCGATTCGCGCGCACGGCGGGACCGTGGTGACGCCCGTCAGCACGTCGAGCCTGATCGACGACGTCGTCAAGGGAGAGGGCGGCACGGTCGTGCGGACGCGGGTCGGTTCGCCGATCGTCGCGCGGACGATGTTCGAGACCGGCGCGGCGTTCGGCGGCGAGGAGAACGGCGGGGTGATCTTCCCCGAGCACCAGTTCTGTCGGGACGGCGCGATGGCGCTGGCGAAGATGCTTGAGCTCCTGGCGAAAGAGGGCAAACCCCTCTCGGAGCTCGTGGCGGCGTTGCCGCGATATCACATCAAGAAGGCGAACGTCCCCGTGCCGGTCGAGGAGCGCGACGCGGTCCTGACGGCGCTCGTCGGGCTCGCGAAAGGCCGATCCGTCGACACGACGGATGGTGTGAAGATCCGCGAGGCGGACGGCTCGGTCCTCGTCCGGCCTTCGGGGACGGAGCCGATCTTCCGCGTGTACGCGGAGGCCCGCACGCTGGCTCGGGCGGACGCGCTCGCCGCGGAAGGCGTTGAGCTCATCCGGAACGCGCTAGGCCAGGGGAAGCGGACCCAGTGAGATCAGCACGGCGTACGCGACGATCGCGCCCGTGCTGGTCGAGATGAAGTTGTTGATCTTCTTGTTCACGAGGCCTCGTTGCTCGAGCGTCGCACCGATCACGCTATCGAGCTGACAGCCGAGGAACCCGATGACCGCCGGGATGACGAGGTACGCCGGATTGGCGGGCATCGTCGCCTCGACTCCGTACATGCGCGCGAGGACGGAGAGCACGACCCATCCGACGGCGGAGGTGTACGCGGCGGCGCCGATCGCGCACAGTTGCCCGAGGCGCGATACGCCGCCGTCCGTCCCCGCGGGCACGGGCTTCCGATTCGTGATCAGGTACGCGCGATTCGACAGGACGCCGATCTCGCTCGCGAGCGTATCCGCCCCCGCCACGGACAGCGCCGAGAGGAAGATGACACCGCTGATGACCTTCGGGAGGTTATCCGGCATGACGAGGGACACCGCGGCGACGGACATCGGTGCGATGCCGTTCGCCAGGACGTTCGTCGCCCGTCGCTCGCCGCGCGATCCCTCCTGGACGCCGAGCGCCTCCTTCAGCGCGAATCGATAGCGGGTCGCTAGGAAGCTCGAGAGGAGGAAGAACACCAGCAGGAGGAGCCACGTGACATCGCCGAAGACACCGATGACCATGCCGATGAAGAACCCCGCGACGCTGCCGTCCCACGTCAGGACGCGCTTCCAGTACGCGAGGGAACTGAGGACCCCGGTCAGCAGGGTGCTGATTGCGACGGAGGACGCGAAGTCCATCGGCATCGGCGCGCGGGCAAAATGGGGGACCCGATAAAGCCTTTCCTGAGCGATTCTCACCGGAAGAGAAAGGGGAGTTCGGGCGGCACCCTCGCCGTCAGCCGAACCAGGAGTCGAGCGACCGCTGCTTCTGCTCCGACCGCGCGCTGCCGAATTTCTCGAGGGCGGCGTCGATCCGGTCGCGGGAGAAATCGTGTTCGTCGCACAGCATGCGCCGCACGCCTTCGGTATCGAGATCGCGGAACCCAATCTCGACGTCCTCGATGACCTTCGGGTGAAGGAAGATCTCGCGGACCTCCTCTTTCGATTCGATGTCGACGCCGAGTTCCCCGAGAGCAGGCTCGAGAGAGCCGTGTTTCTTGATCAGGCCGAGCGCCTTCTTCGGGCCGATCCCTTTCACGCCGTCGTTGAAGTCCGTTCCGATGAGCAGCCCGACGTCCACCAGCTGCTCCCGTGCGATCCCGAGCGCGGCGAGGGTGGCCTCGAGGGAGATTTCCTCCGGCTGGACATCGACGTAAACGTCCTTGCGGGGAAGTTTCCGGCGGCCGGAGATCGCGAGGTTCTTCACGAGGCGCGGAGAGCCGAAGAGGAGGGAGTCAAAGTCCTGCGACGCCGCTGCGTAGGCGACCCGGGCGCGCGCCATCGCGCTCGCCTGGGCCTCCCCCTCCGCGGGCGCCTGCACCCACGGTAGGCCGAGGAACTCGAGGAGCTTCTTTGACTGCTCGACCATCTCGTCCGTGAGCCGCGAGGTCTGCATCGCCTTCGTCCGCGCCGTTGCGAAGTCGCCGATCTCGACGGCTTCCCTCCACTCCCGTTCCGCGCGTTGCTTGACCTCCCCGCGGGCCACGAGCGTCCGTGCCTTCAGCCGCGGCGGCTCCCCGTCGAACACGAACACGGGCCGGATTCCCGCGGCGACGAAGTTCGAGAGGCGGTAGATGAGGCCGGACAGGTGGGACGTCACGCGGCCCTGCCGGTCCATGAGCGGCGTGCCGTCGGGCTGGCGGATGATCGCGAGGAACTGGTAGAGCGTGTTGAACGCGTCGATCGCGAGGATCTTCCCGGAGAAGTCCTCGAGGGTCCGAGGCTCGGACGCGACGAGGTCCGCGAGATTCAGCCCCATCTCCGGGGCGATGCGGGGCGCGGCGGTAAAGCCTTTGCCTCTACGGTTCTGTGACTCATCCGGGAGATCGTCACTTTCACCCCCCTCCCCCTTGGAGCTTCAAGCCACGAAAGGCCATGACAACCTCGATGGCCGTCCCGCGCGTCGTCCGCAGCCTCTCCTTCCCCGCAGGGGATCTGCCGCCCTCCCTCCTTGGCCTGCTCGCTGAGTTCCGGCTCATCGTCAACAAGTCGATCCGGATCGCGCTCCGAGACGACATCCGGTCCCGGGTCCGCCTCGCGAGGACTGCGTACCGACGATTGTCCGAGGAACATCGTGTGTACAAGCAGTACATCCCGAGTGCGTTCGAAGTTGCCTTGGCCGCCCTAAAAGTATATCGGCGTCGGGTGAGGAAGGGAAAGCGGACCGCGGCCCCGTTCATGCGCCGCCTACTCCTGAAGGCGGAGAACCAGTCTTACCGTCTTGATCGCACCACCGGCCAGCTACGGATCCCAATCCGCCGCGGAGAATGCGTCGAGGTCAGCCTACCCGTTTCGGAATGGCATCGATCGTTCCTGTCGGACCTCGCATGGGGACTAGGCTCCCTAACCGTGACACCCGGAAAGATCGTCGTGGCCGTCCGGAAGGATGCGCCCGAGCCGTACGAACCGACAGCTGTCGTCGCCCTCGATACGAACGAGGATTCTTTGGACGGCGTCGAGGCGGACGGCGAAACGAATCGTCTTTTGAGCCTGCCGTTCGGCGGCGTTCGCCAGCTTCAGGCAACTCACTTCCGTCGACGGCGGCTCTTAGCGAAGAAGAAGGCCCACGACCGCCGCGTCAAACGGCGTCTGCTCGCCAGGGAGGGAAAGCGCGAGCGAAATCGCGTGAGTCAGCGGCTCCACCGGGTCAGCAAGGCCCTCATCGCAGCGGCCAAAGTCAAGAAGGCGGCGATCGTCCTCGAGGACCTCACCCTCCACGGCGCGGGCGGCCGCTCCCGTCGAATGAACCGCCGCCTGTCCTCCTGGCCTCGTTCCGAGATCCACCGTCAGATCGAGTACAAGGCCCCCCTCGCCGGCGTGCCGGTCATCAAGGTCAACCCTCATTGGACCAGCAAGACCTGCCCAGTGTGTGGCGCCCGGCGCCGAGATAGGGTGGGCCAGGATTTCGTGTGCCTTGCGTGCGACTGGGAGATGGACCGGCAGATCAACGCAGGCATGAACATCCTGAAGACCGCCGTGGCCTCGAACGAGGCCTTGGCAAGGGCCGTACGGTTCCGGCCCGGTGCCCTCCGCGATGATGTCGTGAGTCCCCTCTACGACTTGTCCCGAGGAGGGACGGGCGCACGGGACGAGCCGAGCGGAGTCGAGTGCCTTGCGGATGTGGTCCGATAGACGCCACTACCCGCAAACGTCACAGAACCGTCTCTACATCTCTGCGGCGCGCACGCCGAGGAGGAACGTCTCCTCGCCCAAGCCCGCCTCGATGACGTACGCGTCGTCCGCCGGCTCCTGCACGAACGTCACCTCGAGCGCGTTCGCCTCCCGGAGGACCATGTCTTTCCAAGGTTGCAACATGGCGCGCAGCCCCTGCGCCGCGACCAGCTCGATCTCGACGACGCGGTCCTCCGCGATGTGCATGTCTTTGCGGGCTTCTTTGACGAGCGTCACGATTTCCTTCGCGTAGCCTTCCGCGATCAGCTCCTTCGTCATGCGCGTGTCGAGGTACACGACGCCGCCTTCGAACGGCTCCTCGACGACGTGATCGGGGACCGACTCGACGAACGACACCATCGACGGATCGATCCGGACCTTCTGTCCCTCGATCCCGACCGAGTATTCGCCTCGCTCGAGGCCCGCCTTGATCTTCCAGGCGTCCTGCGAGCGCAGCAGGATCTCGATCTTCCTCGCCCAGAGCTTGTAGGACGCGCTCACGGAGTCCATGTGCACCTGCACGTCGATTTTCATCCCGCGCCACGTGTCGTCCGGGAGGACGAGGTCGAGTTCCTTCGCGCCGCTCTGGCCGACGATGACCTTCCGGAACGCGCTCACGGCATCGTAGCCGGCCTGATCCGCCGTCTTGACAGCGATCCGGGCGACGGGCCAATACCGCTCGATTCCCGCGCGGCGCTTCGCCTGGAACGTGGCCTCGAGCGTGAGCCGCAGGAACTCGACGTAGGAGTTCACCTGTTCGTCCGAGATCTGGAGGGTGCCCGCCTCCTTCGAGGCGGTGATCGCCTGCCGGATCTGCTTCGCGATCTCCTCCGTCGGGCCCACGGTCGCGTTCGAGATCTGTTGCAGAACCGCCACCCCCTGCTCGTACCCTCTCGACTCGATCGCGGCCCTCGCCCAGCCCACGAAGTCCTGATTTCCTTCGCCGGCGAGTAGCCCGCGCTCCATCATCATCGGGATCTTGCTGACGGCGGTGTCCTCGAGCGGCCCGAGGGAGACGCCGTCCACATCGGTCGCGAAGAGCGCCTTCCGCACGAGGTCGCGGATGCCGACAAGTTCGGCGGGGTCGCCGGTCCACGCCTCGAGGCGCGGTCCGTAGACGTCGTGGATCTCGCGCAGGATGTGCATGAGGTAGAGCAGGAGGATCGACGGCTCGCGTCCCTGGATCGAGACGACGAGGATCGCCTGCGGCGCGCGCAGGGCGACGATCGGCACGCCGGCGATCGTCGTGCGCTTCACCGGCTTCGCGCCCGCCGGGAACGCCTTCGCGACGAACGCCTTGATCTGCTCCTCGAACGCCGCTGCCTTCGAGAGGTCTTCCACCGGGAGGTACGCGCGCGCCTCATGGCACACGATCGCCCCGGTCGAATGGAACAGGAGGGCGTCCTCGATGACGTAGCCGCCTTCCGGTTCGACGCGCACGATCGCGGTGTCCGTCGTCTGGTGCTTCCCCTCGTCGAGCGGGCGCGTGTAATGGACCTCGAAGTCGAGGTCCATCGTGCCCGCCTCCTTCGGCTTGAGTCCGAACTCGAGCGTCGTCTTTTCGTTCGGCTCGAGCTTCTCGATGACCTTGAGTCCCTGCACGTCGACGGGCCCGGTGACGATCGGAGTGACGTGCTCGGCGGGCCAGTTCCCTTTGTTCGTGATCGCCATCTCGAACCGGCTCCAGCGGTTCGCCTGAAGGCCCGGGCCCTTCGTCTCGAGGAAGAGCCGCGGGTAGCGGTCTTTCAGGATTTGCTCGACGCGTGCCTTTGCGGTCTGTCCGGCGCGATCGATGAGCGGTTCGAGCCCCGTCAAGTCCTCGGTCCGCAGGGCGTCCTCGGCTTTCTGGAGCAGGGCCTCGACGTCGCTGACGTCCACGTGGACGGCTTTCGCGTGGGCGACGATCGCCTGGACCTTGGCGAGGTCGGCCCGGCCCTTCTCGAGCATGGTCCGCCGGCGTTGGCGCGCGAGCGACTCTTTCGCCCGCCGGAGGAAGTCCTCCATCTGGCGGGGATTTTTCTTCTGGATCGCCCCCTCGATCTTCGTGAGGTACGATTCCGCCTCGCGGACGTCGAGGTTCTGGCTCTTCGCGATCTGGATGTCGTTGATCAGGGACGCGAGCTCGACTTCGACTTTCTTCGACGCGACCTCCCCCTTCTGGCGCTCGAGGGACTCGTGGAGGCCCTGCTGGATCTCCCGCACCCGCTCGTATTTGCCCTCGGCGAACGCCTCCTCCGCCTCGCGGAGCAGGAGCTCCGCCTGGCTCGTGTCCGCGCCGATCCCTTTCATCTCCGCGACGGTGTCGCGCGCGGCCGCAAGGATGTCCGCCATGCGGTCCCGGAGTTGCGCCTGGATCGAGTCCGCCTGGGATTTCGCCTTCTCAATGAACTGCCATGCGAGCTGGATGTCGCTCTCGAGCGTGGACTGCGCCTGGCGCAGGAGTTCGTTCGCCGCCATCGCCTGCTCCGCACCGAGCGCCTCGATGACCCTCGCGGTCAGCGTCACGGGGCTGTCCGACAGCGCTCCCATGTCCGCCGAGGGATCTTTCGCGACCAACAGGAGCTTCTTGATGACCTCCTCGACGCCCTCGAGCTGGTGCAGGAGGCCGGTCCACTTCTCGAGGACATTCCCGTACCGGTCCTCGACCTCCTTGAGGATCTGGAGCATGTAGAGCGGAAGGAGCTTCGGCTCCTGGCCGATGAGGACCGTCGCGAGGAACGTGTGCGGCGACCGCTCGATCAGGATTTTCGAATCCCCGAAGTCGAGCCGCTTCATACCGACCCGCGTCCGCGCCTTGAACGAGTCCTTGACGAAATCCTGGACGACCGTCAGCATCCCGGAGAAGATGTCCTCGTCGATCTCCTCACGGAACTTCCGGCTGTGGTGCGCGATGAGCCGGCCGTCCGAGTGAATCAAGAAGACGTCCTCGACGAGGTACGTGGCTTCGGGCTCGACGCGGACCTCCTTCGTATCGCGGACCTCGTAGCGGTTCTCGTCGAACAGCCGCTGGTACGAGATGCCGACCGCGATGGGCACGGAGCCGGTGCCCTTCGGCTTCAGGCCCACCCGCACCGGCACGGACTCTCCCACCCCGATCTCGGGGATCGTCTGGACGCCCTTCGACTCGATGTCCCCGGAGAACTCGATGTGCACGTTCCGGGCCGGCAGCTTCCCGCGGTTCTCGACCTCGAGCAGGTACTGGTTCCACTCGCCCGCCTGCAGGCCCGCGGTCGGGAGGCGGAGCGCCAGGTTCGGATAGCGGTTCTTGATGAAGTTCTGGATCTGGATGCCGATCGAGACCTCGGCCTGCTTGATCAGGATGTCCGCCATGGCCATGTCGCTCGCGCGGAGCGCGGCTTCCGCCTGGTCGAGCGAGCTCTCCGCGTCTCCGAGTTCCGCGCCGAGGCGCTTCGCGTTCGCGATCATCGTCGAGACAGCGTGGACCCGGGACTCGTACTTGTCGAGGAAGTGGCGGCCGCGCGATTCGTCGAGCGCCGCGCGCGCTTCCGAAAGGCCTGCCTGGAACCGCTCGATGTCCCCCTGGGCGATCGCGGTCCTCGCTTCCTCGAGGTGGGCCCGCGCGTCGCCTGCCGGGATCCCGAGTCGCTCCGACTGCGTCACGACCTCTTCGAGGGACTGGATCTCGCCCATCGACCGCTTCCTGAGGGAATGTCGTCTCGCGTCGAGGAGTCGTCCCTGGAGCTCCTCCCGAAGGCGACACACCGCTTCGAGGTCGTCCGCCTGCGCGGCGTCCGCGGCGTGTGTCCGGTACTCGTCCAGCTCTTCCGGGCGCAGGCCGAGGGAAGTGCCCTCCTCAACCAAGGGCGCGAACGAGTCCACGAGGGAGCCGAGGTGGGCCTTGCGCGCCATGTCGATCTCTTCGGCGACCCGCTTCGAGAAGGCGCCGACCTCGTCGAGTGTGCCGGCGTCGATATCCGCCTGCGCTTTCGACAGGAGCTCGGACGCCATGCGGACGTCGGCCCCGAGCCTCGCGGTGGCCTCCACCCTCGCGCGGAGTTCGGTAAGTCCCTCCCGGGCCGCGTCGGCCTCTTTCGCGCGGCGCGTCTCTTCGAGGATGTCCTCGATGACCTTCTTGTATTCGATCGCCTCGACGAACCGGCCGTCGTTGATTGCCTCGCGCGCGTTCTGCAGGACGGAATCCGCTCGACCCGGATCCAAGCCGCCGGCGCGCACCTCCTCGATCTCGGTCTGCGCGAACCCCACGAGGTCTTTCGCTGCCGCCTCGAGGCCGACCGTGAGGCCGGCGGCCATGTCGCGCGTCTCCGCGAGGGCGGGCCCGATCTCCTGGTAGCGAGCCGCCTCGAACGCGGCCTCGGCCCGGGCGAGCGCCCGTTCCGACCCGAGGATCGAGATGTCCGCGCGGGCCAAGTCCAACATCGTCTTCCGGATCGCGGCGAGTTCGGCGCGGGCGGCTTCTTGGGCGTTCCGGAGCCCTTCCGCCTTCGCGTCCGTCTGCGCCCGGAGCGCCTCCGCCAATTTCTGTTCGGCGGCCCGCGCGTGTTCCACCGCATCCGCGTACTCGCCTCGCTCGAAGTGTCCTTCGGCCTTGTCGAGCAGGCCGACGGCCTCCGCGAGTTCGATCCCGGCTTCGCGGCCATCGTGGATCTTCCGTTCCGCGCGTCCGATCAGGTTCCGCGAGGCCGCGACGAGCTCGTCCATCAGCTCCTTCGCGGTGCGGTCGAGGCTCGCCAAGATCGCGTCGACGTCGTCGAAGTCCCGTTTCTCGAGCGCCCGCTCGGCGGCCCGCAGGCCCTCCTCGGCCCCGGCGATGTCGATGTCCGCCTTCCGGAGGTCCTCGATCAGCTTCTTGACCGTGATGAACTTCGTCGCGGCGCCGCGTGCCTTGTCGAGCACGCGCCGCTGCTCCTCCAGGTACCGCTCCCTCCGTCGCTCCGCGACCTTCCGTTCGAGTTCCCCGAGCGCATCGAGGACCGCCGCGTGCCGGCCTTCGTTCACGGCCGTCTCCATCGTCGCGAGGATCGGATCCAGATCGTCCGGAGGAACGCCCTCTTTCTTCGCCTCGTCAGCGAGACGCCAGGCGCGCTCGGACGCCTCCCGTGCCTGCCACTGCAAGGTGACTTTGACGCCCTCAACGATCCCTTCCGCGGAGGCGACGAGGTGCTCCGCCTCGTCCATCGCCCCGCCCTCGATCGCCCGTTCCGCCGCGTCGAGGACCTCCGTGGCCTTCTCGAGGTCGAGGTGGTTCGCGACGAGGTCCGCCATCTGCGCGCGGACCGCCTCCGTGCGGCGATGGATCGCCTCCGTGCGCTCCTGCTTCGCCCGGACCTCCTCCTTCACCGTCTTCTGTTTCGTGTCGTTCGCGGTCCGCGTGATTTCCTCGATCTCGGAGATGCAGGCCTTGCCGATGTAGAGCGTGTCGCCGTATCGCGCCTCCGCGTACGCGGTCCCCGCCTGCGAGAGCATCAGTTCTGCCCCCTCGATCGGGACTCCGTCCGACCGTGCGCCCACGACGACGCCGCGCGCCTCTCCGAGCACCTCCGCGGCGGCGCTGCGCAACAGCTCGCGCGTCGCGTGGATGTCGTGCTCGATGCCGTCGAGGAGAGCGTCCGCGTTGAGGAACCGGTGTTCCTCGACCGCGATCGCGACGTCCGCGAGCTTGCCTTCGAGGGCCACCGTGTCGGTCTGGCCCGCCTGGCGCAATCCGACGATGTCGTCGCGGGCGCGGAGCACGTGTTCGCTCAGGCGGGCCTCCGTCTGGGCGTCGGCGTCCGCCATCCGACTGTCGATGATCGCCTGCATGTCGATTTGTCGTCCCAGCGAAATCGCGTCGTCGACCTCCCGGAGGAGCTGCCGCGCCACCGCGGGGTCGAGGCCCCGGGCCGCGTTCGCCAGGATGATCTGCAAGGACCGCTCCATGATCGAGCGGTGGTGCGCGTCGCGCGCCGATTCCGCGGTGCGACGCGCCCGGGCCACGAGACGTCGTGCGTTCGGCAGGTCGTGGTCTTCGAGCGCACGCGTCAGGTCGACCAAGGTCGTCTCGAACTCGCCTGCCTCCGCACCGAGCTTCCGCAGGTCTTCCGCGTCGAGCCGGAGGCTCGCGAACGCGTCTTGGACGGACTTCAGGAGGGCGGCCTCACGCACCGCCTCGTGAGCGTCCCGCGCGAGGGCCCGCACCTTCGCATACTCTTTCGATGCGAGGGCCGTCGAGGCCTGTCCGAACATCGCTTCCGCGTGGCTCACGTCGGCGCCCTTCCGCCGTTCGCGCGACGACTCGCGTTCCGACTCTCGGAGGGACGATTCGGCCGCAGCGTACCGCCGCGCCTCCCGAAGGCTGTTCCGCGCCCGCTGGGCGAGGAGCGGGATGTCCGCGAACACGCCGCGCCGGAGCGCATCCCGCGCCTGGGTGAGGACCTTCCGGGCGTCGGTGATGTTGACGCCGTCCTTCCGGGCCGCATCGACGTCCGCCGCCGCGCGGTCCAGGATGTCCTCCGCCCGGGCGTACTTCCGCTGCTGCTCCGCCTTCTCGATCGCCTTCGCGGTGAGCGTCCGGATCTTGCCGTATTCCCGGCGCGCGAGCGCCTTCCGGCCGTCTGCGACGAGCGCCTCCGCGTCCTCGACGTGGCCCCCGCGCTCTTTCGCGTACCGGACCTGCGAGGCCGCCTTGTCGAGCAGGCCTTGGAGCGCCCTCTCGCGGCGTTGGTCCAGCGTCCGGGTCGAGACGCGCCGCAGGAGCTTCTCGGCGGTGACGAAGTCCCCGCGGGCACTGATCGCCCGAGCCTGTTCGATATTCCGTTGGAACGCGAGGGTTTCGATGCCCGCTTCCTTCGCTTCCTCTAGGATCGTATCCGACCGGGCGAGCACCTCGACGACCCGCGCCTTGCGTTTCGCGATTTCGAGCGTGCGTCGCGAGGCACGGGCCAGATCCAGGGCCTTGCCGAGGTCGCCCGCGGCTTCCGTCTGCTCCGCCCGCTCTGTCAGCCGTCGCGCGAACGAGGCGTCCACCGAGTCCGGGGTCGACGCGACGAGGTCCTTCCGCGCCGCATCGATCGCCTTTCGCACGACGTCGGGCGCGGCACGCGCCGTCGGCGCGCGGTCGAACGGCTGCCCGCAGACGTCGCACGTGGTGCGTCCATCCGAGACCTCCGATTCGCAGAGTGGGCAGTGGGCCATGGCCTCCAACCGAGGGGATACCCTCCGCGACGGGAGGGCAGACGGCGTCGGATGCCCGCTTGGCGGGTATAAATCGCGCGCTTTCGATATCCTGCATGATAACCATATGGCCCGGACGCGCGTCCCCCCGACACCCGAAAAGCTTCAGTAGCCGGCAGGCCTTCGACGGCCCGGCCGGACGTCCCGCCGGGGCGCTCCGGGGGTGCTCGGTTGGCGGCGCGGCGCGGGCGGTCCCTCGTCGGCATGGCGGTCGTCGACAGCGAAGGCGTCGAGGTCGGGTACGTGTCCGTCGAGGAGCCGAACGCCCTCCTCCTGGGCGAGGGTTCGTCCGGGCGGATGCGGCTCGGCCGGCGGTTCGTCGCGGAGATCCTAGATCGCGTCACGCTGAAAGGGCCTGCGGCGGAGATTTTCACCGGCTTGAACGTGGTCGACTCGGAAGGCGAGTTCGTCGGCGTCGTGAAGGACACGATGGAGGCCGAAGACGTCCTCGATTCGTTCATCGTCGAAGACGAGCAGGGCGAGATGGTCACGGTCCTCCTCGAGGATGTCCGGTCGATCGACGAGTGGGTCGAACTCTCCGTGTCCGGCGAATCCCTCTATGACGGCGGCTAGGTTTCCTCGTCCGAACCGGGCGAGAGGGACACGCCGAGTCCGATCCAGATGATCAAGGCGATGGTCCCGACGATGCCGCCGTATCCCAGGACGACGTTCACACCGAGCAGGATGACCGGGAGGACTAAACCGACGAAGAAGCCGACCCGGGCCATGGTGGGCGTCGCGATGGACTCACGGCCTTAAATGTTTGCGAACTGGCCGCAGGAACCCATTCGCGGGCGGGTCCGCCGGTCTCATTTCGACGTCGAAAATAGGCTGCGGAAGAACCCCCTCAGTTTGCCGATCCGAAGGACCTTGCCCAAGAACGAGAGGAGTTCCCGATCCCGTCTCGCGAGAGCCGCCTCGTACATCGCTTGGACCAACGGGATGACGTGACGCTGGTAGTCGATGAGATTGCGCCACTGGAATCCTGCGATGGCGAGGGAGGCGGCGATCGTCCAGATCGCCGGGACACCCTGGAGGAGCGGGTGGAGCCAGGCCGGGATGTACGGCTTCAGGCCGATCATCAGGATCCAGAAGACAGGGATCGCGGTCGCGATCGTGCACTTGATCCAATCCCACGTGTGGCGTTTCTTGATCCGCGTCAGGAGGAATTGGAGCGTCTCGATTTCGGTCTCCTGGGTGGCGGAACGGCGCGCGTATCCGCGCAGCATTCCCCGCTCCGCGTCTTGGGCAGCCCGGCGCCTCCAGATTCGCATCGACGACCGCTCGGTTCGTCGCCATTAGGTCCGAGCCGCGGCATAAAACGTTTGGAGCAAGCCAGGCCTCTGCATCTTCTGGCCGACGCACAGGACGGAGTTGACGACCGTCGAGGCGGCGGCCCCGATCTTCTGCCAGAAGTCCTGCGGCATCGCGCCGGTCGGGCCGATCGTCACGGAGGCCCAGGGGAGGATCTTCACGACGTCGGATGGGAGGTTCATCAGGACGACGTACGACGTGACGTCGACGTACGCATACACGACGACGTTCGTCGTGTTCCGCAGGAGCCGGCTCAGGACGTCATAGGCGTCGGCGCCGGAGAGCGACGTCGCGATCGTCCCCGCGACGCTCTCCGAGACCTTCGACTGGCTCAGATTCTCCCCGTACAATGGCGCGTACGTCAGTGGCGAGAACGTCCCGCCGTCGAAGTCCTTCCGCAACTTCGAGTCGAGGAAGATCGAGCGTGGGACGACGACCGCGTTCACGCCGACGACCGTGGCCCCGTAGCATTTCAGGATCCCTCTTCACCGACCCGACGCCTCAGCTCATCGAAGAATGCCGACTGTGAGGCGATTCGGACCTTGGACAGGTAGATCTTTCTCCCGTTCGTTAGCATCAACTGAAACACCCAAGAATCTTCTCTGGGATCGAAGTTCGCAATCTTCGAATAAGGGATTTGTCGCGACCCTGCCCGAATCGAGTTGCTTTCCAAGCTGACGGGCATCATCGCACGACGGAAGGCGAACGCAGCCATGATCTCTCCCAATGTCCACGTGACAAGAATCAGTCCCAGCTCAAGGGTTCTCAACGGTTCCGGACTCGGGAAGGTCACGAAAATAGAGAGGGGAACACCACACACTATCGACAGGAGCGCGGCCCCTCCCAGATAGTACCAAACCGCTTGACGGCGCGCAGTTCCGCTCTCCGTGCTTCAACACCCCCGCCCGGCGAGGCACTGGCCAACCGCAATCCCGGTCTGCGCTGCATCGAAGCCGAGAGTCGCAGCCTCAAGGAACTCGTCCACCTGACCGAACCACCCGGGTCCGAAATCCTTTCCACCCAAAGCCAGCATCAATCCGATATAGCTCAACGCAGTACCCGCAACTGCCACCGGGACAGCCGCGCCGAGGCTTGCAGCCACCGGCCCAATGACGAAGACCATGAGCGCACCCAGGAGATTTAGCATGAGGGCCACAACGTCCACAATGAAATCCTTGAACGGTACCTCGGCGATTAGCGCATATACCACCATGATTGCATTCCAAACGACCTCGATCGAGGCAAGTATCTCTCCCGGAAGTGCGCCCGTTCCCGCAATCTCGGCGAGCATCCATCCGGTTGCGGCGCTGAGCACGATTGTCGTGATGACCCAATTCAAGATGGCAGTCCGGACAATCCCCTTTAGCACCCCCTGCACAACCGCAACTACCGCGCCGGCCGGCGTCGCGATTGCAATGAAGCCGATGACGGACATGGCAACGACGAAAGCTCCCGCCAAGGCAATGATGAGGTTCGGAAACGGACCGCGGAGGAGGACATTCGCAAGGTCTGCCGCCTCGGCGTGCGACGGACTGCCCGTGATTGCATAGGCTAATAGGACGCGGGAGAAGCCCGATGCCACCTGGCTTGCCCATGTGTTCATCATATCGAGGATTGGACGAAGGAAAACATCAACGGCCGCTTGGAGTACCTGCCTGATGAAATCCAGGACCCAACTTGCGAACTGGTTGAGCACCGTCGTCGCTGCCTGCGCGACCGCCACGACCGTGTTCCACACGGCCCCGAGCGCCTTCATCCCCCAGTCCACGATCGCCTCCGCCAGGTTCACGAGGAACGTCCCGAGGGCGACGAGTCCGTCGTAGAACATCTGGCCGAGCTGCACGAGGACGTTCACGAAGCCCGGCATGCCGTCGGGCGCCGCGCCCGTCGCGCCGTTCGTCACCTTCGCCCACGGCAGGATGCGCACGACGTCGGTCGGCAGGTTCGCGAGGAGGACACACAACATATGGCGTCCGCGACTGGCAACCTGATGAGAAAAGACCGTCCGCCTCGCTTTGAGGAGCCCAAGTGCTTGGACGAATCGCGACCTCGGAAGGGCTGCATCTCAGGAGACGGCACCACCGTCCCGCGAGTGTCCGGGACCGAACCGAGCGTACCAAGAACGGGAGGTCGGGAGTCCGAACCGTTCGACATCCTCCGCCTTCATCAGGAACAAGGTCCCGTCAGCGAGTTCGAATTCGTAAGAATTCGGAGCGCCTTCTGTATGCAACTTTCGCACTCGTGAGACATCTGTCGGCGATACAGTTTGGATCAATGAATCGGAGTACGTCAGAACGGGACGGGAGAGAAGGATTGAATCCCCTTTCATCCGCCGCAGCTCCACGAAGAGCAACACGTTGCCACGATTGGCATGCGCTTGCAGGACCTCCCGGTAGGATTTGCCGAATGCCGCGCTCAGATCTTCCAGCACCTTCATACCAGAGCGGACGAACATCGATCGAGGCAGGAAGAACTCTGTGCCGTCAATGAGCGTGACCTCGACCCCATCGGTACGATCTGTGCCGAAAGATGGTTCAACCTCGGTTATCTCCGTGAGAAGGACGGACTTAGAGAATATCCCGTTAGTTCGCTTGATCGGAAACGCCAGACGCAAGACTCCGTTCTCAATAGAAGGGATTCGTTCCAACGAGGTGATTCTGACAAGAGCTACCAAGATCCCGAGGACGATCGTGACCAGACCAGCCCCCACAAGGGTGAAGACGCTTAGGGAGCCCTCCTCGATGATTGCCGAGCCGACGATATAGAGTAGTGCAATTGCTGCGGAGGCGTAGAGGATCATCTGGAGGGCCTTCGACGAGCGACGGATGACGCGCGCTCGGCGTGGAGGAGAATAGTTCAACTTGGCGAGAGAAGACCTCGATTGCGGACTTATCCTGCCCCACCTCCGCCTTCGGTTTGCTGGTATCCCCCCGTTGCGGCGGTTGCGGCGATTTTTAGTCCGACGATGGTAGGTGAAAGTAGTGTTACCCACTTGACGATGGCGGATGACAATGGACTTACGAACTCGGTGATTTCCAAGATGATATCATGCTTAGCCTTCGTAGATAGGTAGAGAAAGAAGCCGTACGTGGAAAGCAGAAACCCGAGGACATCTACGGCTAACCTGGCAAGACCCTTTCTCGCGTACAGGATACCGGCCCCGACGAGGAGCAGGCCCACCACTGCCAAGCCAAATCCTTTCCAGCGTTGCAAGGACGTGATGTCCCTCGAAGTCTTAACAAAGAGCGTTTCATAGAGGCGGAATTCAACCTTCGCGACTGCCGAGAATGTGGCCGCCGCGCCTGCAATCGTGGCAAAGAACGCGGCCGTCTGATCTTCGACCCAAGACATCGCCTCGAGAATCCTTGTGAACAAGGCTCCGACGGCTAACGAGAATGCGGTCAGGACGAGCGTGCTAATAATGAAGTCGACGACTCCTTCGGATACAGCGGTCTCGATGAGCCAAGATACGCCAAGGGTAAGCGCTTTGAACGCGAGGAAGGCGACAGTCACCGCGACAGGAACCAATGCAATGATCAAAAGTATGGTTTCGAGAGTAGACAAGAAGGCGTTCAAGCTGCTCTCCGCCGCAGCCGAATCGGGATTCGCTACCGCTCCCTCCAAGTCGAACACCATCGATCCAAGCGTCCGTGCAAGAAGGCTGCTCACCATAGCGAGCAACCCCGCTAGAGCACTATTGACGCCGTTGATTACGGCTTGGATTATCGCGTCCAAGAATTGCCCGAGCACCTCCCCCGCTTTCTGCACGACCGCCACGACCGTGTTCCACACGGCCCCGAGCGCCTTCATCCCCCAGTCCGCGATCGCCTCCGCCAGGTTGACGAGGAACGTGCCTAGCGCCACGAGTCCCTTGTAGATCATCTGGCCGACGACCAGGAGGGAGTTGACGACCGTCGAGGCGGCGGCCCCGATCTTCTGCCAGAAGTCCTGCGGCATCGCGCCCGAGGGCCCGATCGTCACGGAGGCCCAGGGGAGGATCTTCACGACGTCGGCTGGGAGATTCATCAAGACGACGTACGACGTGACGTCGACGTACGTGTACACGAGGACGTTCGTCGCGTTCCGCAGGAGGCGGTACAGGACGTTGACCGCGTCGACGCCGGACAGCGAGAGGGCGACGACTCCCGAGACGCTCTCCGAGACGCTGGTCTGACTCAGGTT
>DASWDU010000008.1 GCA_036395115.1 Thermoplasmata archaeon
TACACCCCTTGGCCTCCTCATGGGAGGCCGGGTTGGCCTGTTGGCCTGTTGGTCGGCCCACGCGAATGGGCCGTCGCTCCTCCGAGATGCAACACCATCGTCGCACCCCGGGCCCGTCCGTGTTCTGCGCAGAGCGCGTCATGCCGGACAGACCACTCGGACGGTGGTCTTCCACCGGAGGTGTGTAATCCACCTAATGGATGCCGCGCCATCATTGAGACGGAGGGAGGTCGGTGAAAGTGAAAATCCGGACGGACCGGCCATCGATGCGACTTCTCGGTGCACGCGCGATGGCGCGCGGGAACGAGATCCGTCGCCAATTCGCGCCGGGGAAATCCTTGCGCGCCGGCCGACTTGGGACTCTGCCAGAGTGCACAAAGCTCTTAGTCGGGCGGACCGTTCGTTTTGGTGACGATGATCGACGATCGCCGGATGCGGGCCCTCGAGAGCCAGGTGGACGCACTCCGGACGAAAGAGAAGGACTCGGACACGCGGAAGACGTACGAGCAGGTGTTCGATCGCGCGGCCCTCCTGACGATCGCATCGCTGATCGGCGATGGCGTGATTGCGACGCTGGACTATCCCGTCAGCACCGGGAAGGAGGCGAGCGTGTTCCACGCCACGGACGCCGCGGGGCGGGCGAAGGCGGTCAAGATCTACCGAATCGCCAATGCGACGTTCCGGAACATCGCCGTTTACATCGAAGGCGACCCGCGTTTCAAGAAAGTGAAGAAGGCGATCCGGCCGACGATCTTCGCCTGGGCCCAGAAGGAGTACAAGAACCTCGTGCGGATGGACGATGCCGGCACGCGAGTGCCGAAGCCGGAGCGGGTGCTCGATAACGTCCTCGTGATGGAATACATCGGGGACGAGTCGCAGCCGGCGCCAACGCTGCGCGAGGTGGCCCTGGACGATCCCCAATCGACGTACGCGGACGTGGTGGGGAACCTACGGGCGATCCGGAAATCCGAACTCGTGCACGCGGATCTCAGCGAGTACAATCTGCTCTATTGGGAGGGACGCGTCATCGTCATCGATGTCGGCCAAGCCGTGACGCTCGACCATCCACGGGCGGAGGACTGGTTCAAGCGGGACATCTCGAACATCGCGCGGTTCTTCCACCGACGAGGCGTGGACGTGACGCCCGCCCAACTCGAGGCAGCGGTCGTCGAGGACTGACATGCTTTACGCGCGTATCTCCTCGGAGCGGATCGGGGTCCTGATCGGGGCGGAGGGTGTGACGAAGGAGCGGCTCCAAGACGCGACCGGCACGCGGATCGCCGTCGACTCGTCCACGGGCGAGGTGACGATCGACGAGTCGTCGGCGAAGGATCCCGTGCTCGCGCTGAAGGCCCGCGACATCGTCCATGCGATGGCGCGCGGGTTCTCGGAGGACCGTGCCTTTCGCCTCCTCGACGACGACGCGTACCTCGAGGTGCTCGACATCAAGGACTTCGCCCACTCGAAGAACCGAGTCGGGCAGATTCGCGCACGCCTGATCGGGACCAAGGGCAAGACCCGGCGCCTAATCGAAGAACTCGCGGGCGTCGACGTGAGCGTCTTCGGGCACACGGTTTCCTTGATCGGAGGATTCTTCGAGATGGCGATTGCCCGCGAGGCCGTCGTCATGCTGCTCCGCGGGAGCGAGCACAAGACGGTCTACCGGTTCCTCGAGCGGAAGCGCGCGGACATCAAGGCCTACCAGATGGGGTTCTAGGGTGTGCCGCCGTAGCCTTTTAGGGCCCTGGATTCCTTCCTCGTAGCGATGGGCAAGGGGGATGCGGAAGCCGTCCGCGACGGTTACCGGGTCGCGCTCCGGGGGGCGTTGACGAGCCCCGATCCGGCCGCCCTCGTGCGGCTCCGGGGGGAACTGCAGATCGTCTCCCGCTGGCTCGGCGTCGAGCGCCGGGACGACCTCCGTCGGACGGCGGCGTCCGCCCTCGATGCCGTGACCGATTTCTACCAGTTCGGCCTCGAGATCGGCGGGTTCTCGGCCTCGACAAAAGCCGCGGAGTCGGCGAGTTTCTACGACCTCGCGTCCATCGGCATCCTCGCGACCGAGAACGTCCTGACCGCGGAGAGGAAGAGCCTCATGCGGTTCTTGATGAGCGGACTCGCGGAGGGGCTCACGTTCCTCGGAAGCCGGCAGTACGTCGCCGGCAGCGAGGCGGTCCTGCAGGCCGCGTACCGGACGCGCTCGCTCGCGGTGCACGATGCCCTCTGGTCTCTCGCCACGGAGTTCCGGAATCCGAGCGATCTCCCCTCGATTCGCGAGGCCCGTGGGGCGATCGACGCCGTGTTCGCGAAGATCGACGGGCCCGGCGTCCCGGTGGGGACGCGCCTCGGCGCGCTCCTCCGGCTCGCCGCGCTGGTCGCGGTCATCCGCTGCGCGAGCCTCCTCGATGCTCTCGACGCCTTCCGGTGATTGGGTCCGAAAACGGTTATATAACACTCGGGACTAATATGACAAGCGGGACTACAGCGGCCGAGGTGGCGTCCTGCCGAAGTACGTGTACCTGTTCGAGGAGGGCGACGCCTCCCTGCGAGACCTGCTCGGCGGCAAGGGCGCGGGCCTCGCCGAGATGACGCGGCTGGGGCTCCCCGTGCCACCCGGCTTCACGATTACGACGAAAGCATGCAACGCTTACTCCAAGAGCGGCCGTTTCCCGCCCGGCCTCCTCAAGGAGGTCTTCCACGAACTCGCGACGATCGAGGCGAAGGTCGGCCGAAAATTTGGGGATCCGGAGAATCCACTCCTCGTGTCCGTCCGGTCCGGGGCGAAGTTCTCCATGCCCGGGATGATGGACACGATCCTGAACGTCGGGTTGAACGACGCGACCGTCGGCGCCCTTGCCCGGCAGACGGCGAACGATCGGTTCGCGTGGGACGCGTACCGTCGGCTGATCGCGCTCTTCGGCCGGATCGTCAAGGAGGTCGATGGGCGCAAGTTCGAGGCCATCCTAGATGGGTTCAAAGGGCGGACGGAAGGCAAGAGGGATACGGACCTCACGGCGGACATGCTCCGATCCGTCGTCGAGGAATTCAAGGGCCTCTACCGGACCGAAGTCGGCGAGTCGTTCCCCCAGGACCCGGAGACCCAACTCCGCGAGGCGATCGGTGCCGTGTTCCGCTCCTGGAACGGGAAGCGCGCCGTCGACTACCGGAACTTCAGCAAGATCCCGCACACGTTGGGCACCGCGGCGAACGTGCAGACGATGGTGTTCGGCAACATGGGCCCCGACTCGGGGACGGGCGTCGCGTTCACGCGGAACCCGTCCACCGGGGCCAAGGAACTATTCGGCGAGTTCCTGCCGGACGCCCAGGGGGAGGACGTCGTCGCGGGGATCCGCACCCCCATGAGGATCGCCCAGCTCCGGGAGAAGTTCCCGGATCTCTACGAAGAGTTCGCACGAGCTGCAGAGCTCCTCGAGAGGCATTATCGCGATGTTCAGGACATCGAATTCACGGTGGAGCGAGGCCGTCTCTGGATCCTCCAGACCCGGTCCGGGAAACGGTCCGCACGGGCCGCGGTCAAGATCGCGGTCGATATGGCGGGCGAGGGACTCATCTCGAGGCCGGAGGCGATCCTCCGCGTCGAGCCGGTCCATGTGGTTCAGCTCTTGCTTCCACAGTTCGACGAAAAGGCGAAGCTCGCGGCAAGGCGCGAGGGCCGATATCTCGCGAGGGGACTGAACGCCTCCCCTGGGGCCGCCGCCGGCTACGCGGTCTTCGATCCCGACGAAGCCGAGTCGCTCGGTCGCGACGAGAAGAAGGCGGTCGTCTTGATCCGGATCGAGACGTCGCCGGACGATGTCCATGGAATCCTCCATGCGAAGGGGGTGCTCACGGCCCGCGGCGGCGCGACAAGCCACGCGGCCGTCGTCACGCGAGGGCTCGGGATCCCCTGCGTCGCGGGCTGCGAGTCGATCGCGGTCGACTACGACGAAGGGGAGTTCCGCGTGGGCGAGAAAATCGTGCACCGGGGCGACTTCGTGTCGATCGACGGCGGCACGGGCGAGGTGTACGAAGGCCAGATCCCGACGATCGATCCCGACTTCACGAAGGAAGCCGATCTCCAAACGCTCCTCGGGTGGGCGGATGAGGAGCGGCGCCTCCAGGTCTGGGCGAACGCCGACTACCCCCGGGACGCCCAGCGCGCGCGGGAGTTCGGCGCACAGGGAATCGGCCTCGACCGGACGGAACACATGTTCATGGAGACGGACCGACTCGACATCATGCACGAGATGATCCTCGCCGCCCCGGACTACCGACGGGTTTCGGCGGAGGTCCGGACGCTGAAGGCCGAGATGGAGACGGCGCGGGAGGACCGGCGTCGTGCCCTCGAGGACCGCCTCGTGCACCTCGAGCCGAGCCTCCAAGACCTCTCCCGCCGCTACCTCGGATCTCTCGAGAAACTCGAGCGCCTTCAGAAAGGGGATTTCGTCGGCATCCTGCGGGCGATGGCCGGGCTCCCCGTCATCATCCGTCTCATCGACCCACCGCTACACGAGTTCCTGCCGAAGTACGAGACGCTGCTCGTCCAGGTGACGAAGCTCATGCTCGCGTCCGCGAGTCCCGACGTCCTGGTGCGAGCCGCGCGGTCCGACGACGACCATGCGTTCGTCGAGGAGGTCAAGCGGGCGGGCGAAGGGGAGATCGGCCGGGGGATCGAGACGCTCCTTCCGAGGAAGCAGTTGCTCCTGGACGCCGTCGCCGCCAGCCGCGAGACGAACCCGATGCTCGGGCTCCGCGGTTGCCGCCTCGGGATCACGTTCCCCGAGATCACCGAGATGCAGGTCCGCGCGATCTTCGAGGCGGCGTGTCAGCTTGCGAAGGAGGGACTCGACGTCAAGCCCGAGGTCATGATCCCCCTCGCGGGACACGTGAACGAACTCAAAGTGGAACGGGAGGCCCTCGAGACGGAAGCGCAGAAGGTGATGGAGCGGGAGGGCGTCCGGGTGGACTACAAATTCGGGACGATGATCGAGATCCCTCGAGCCGCCCTCACGGCGGACGAAATCGCGAAGTACGCGGAGTTCTTCTCGTTCGGGACGAACGACCTCACGCAGACGACGCTCGGCTATAGCCGCGACGACGCGGAGGGGAAGTTCCTGCTCGACTACGTCGAACGGGGGATCCTTCCCCACAACCCGTTCCAGACCCTCGACCGAGAGGGTGTCGGCGCGCTCATGCGGATGTGCGTCCAGAAGGGCCGCAAAGTCCGGAAGGACCTCGAGGTCGGGATTTGCGGCGAGCACGGCGGCGATCCCTCGAGCATCGAATTGTGTCACGAAATCGGCCTCGATTACGTTTCCTGTTCCCCGTTCCGCGTGCCCGTCGCCCGGTTGGCGGCGGCGCACGCGAAGCTGCGGAAGGACGTCGAGCGGCCCGAGGATCGCTGAATCGCAGGCGGTCTCATGGCGGGCCTCGTAGACTCTCCGTCCTTCGTCTTGGTCCTCGTCGTCTCGGCGTTCGTCCCGCCTCTCGTCTTCATGGCGTGGATCCGGAACACCGCCCGGTATGGGAAGGAGCCCTGGTGGACCGTGCTAAAGGCGTTCGTCGGGGGCGCCGTCCTTAGCGTGCTCGTCGCAATCGTGGCCAGCGTCGTCCTCCTCGTGACGCTCGGACAGGTCGGGTCGGTGAACGACTTTTTCGCGCGGCGGTTCACGGACCCGACGATTGCCATCGGCGCCCTGGTCGTCGCCCCGCTCGCCGAGGAAGCGGCGAAGGGCCTCGGCGTCCGGCCGGGCCGACCCCAGACCCAAGCCCTCGTGGACGGGCTGGTATATGGCGCGGCCGCCGGCCTGGGGTTCTCCGCGACCGAGAACCTGTTGTACGGCGTCGAAGCGCTGGTGAATCCCAACGGTGGGCCGTCCGCGTCCCTCGTGGTCATCGCGGTCCGCTCGTTCTCGTCGTCGTTTCTACATGCCAGCTCGACGGCCGTGATGGGATACGGGCTCGCGAAGAGCTGGCTCACCCGTCGCGCGTGGGCGTTCCTTCCCTTCTACATCGTCGCCGTGATCATGCACGCGACGTTCAACCTGCTGACGAGCCTCGGGCAGCTGTACGCGACGCAGTACGGGGAGGTCGGCGAGACGATTGGCTTCGCCGCCGCGGTGGCATTCGCCCTCCTCGCGATTACAATTGTGCGACTCAAACTGGCCGGAGCGCGCCGGGGGGTGGCGAGGTGATCCCACGCCGCAGCTCGTGATCGGCGGCACGTCGATTCCGGCTTCGAAGATCCTGTGCGTCGCGCGGAACTACGCGGACCACGCGAAAGAGATGGGGACACCGGTCCCCGACGAGCCGATTTTCTTCCTCAAGCCGGAGACCTCGCTCTTGCCGGGAGGGGGGACAATCCTGCTTCCGAGGGAGTCGAAGCGGGTCGAAGTCGAAACGGAACTCGCCGCCATCTTGGAGGCGGGAGGGAGGGATGTCGCCGCCGGCGACGCGATGCCCCTGGTCGCCGGATACGCGGTGTTCTTCGACATCACCGCGCGGGACCTACAAACGAAGGCGCGGAAGGACGGCTCCCCGTGGACCGCGTCGAAGGGGTTCGACACATTCGCCCCGATTTCGGAGGGAGTTCCCGCGAACCGCGTCCGCGAGCCGCACGGCCTCTCGATCCGGCTCCGGGTGAACGATACGGTCCGTCAGGACTCGAACACCGGGGAGATGGTCTTCCGCATCCCCCAGCTCATCGAGGCCGCGTCGCGGATCATGACGCTCGAGCGCGGCGACGTGATCGCCACGGGGACGCCCGCAGGGGTCTGGCCCATCGTGCCGGGCGATGTCCTGGAGGCGGAGATCGCGGAGGTTGGCCGCCTGCGATGCACGGTCGCGGCGCGAAATCGTTAACTATCCCCGACGGCCTGCGAGGCTGGGCCATGCGTTTTCGCTTCGAGTTGGATGGGGAGACCTATTCGAAGAACAAGGAGTCGTTCAAGAGACTCCTGGCCAGGCATGGCTTGCGATGGCGAGGGACGTTGGAGCGGCCGTTCTGGGCGAGCGGGATCGAGCGGGTGACCGCGGTCTTCGATCGCGATCCGGAAAAGGACGCCTTGCGGAGCGCGACCCTGGTCTGGGAGAGCGCGAAGAAATCCCCTCTCCTGGAGGATCTAAAGACCTGGGCGTGGCAGATCGGGGGGAGGGCGGTTGAGGACGCCGCGCCGTCCGCGGACCAGGTGACCGACGAGGTCGAGGCGGCGCTGCGCTCGTGGGACCTCGTCTGGAAGCCGAACGTCGACTGGCTGAAGTCGCAAGGCCGGCCCAAAGAGTGGATCGAGGCCGACGTGCGACGCTGGAAGCAGCGCCGTCAAGAGCGGCGGCGCGAGCTCATGGGGAAAGCCACGGACTAGAGGCTGTCTTTCGACCGGACCTCGAGGGTATCGAAGCAGTCGAAGCAATAGCCTTGCCGGCGGTCATCCGGCAGCAGCACGATCCGTGCGTGGCATCGGCGACACCGCCCCTCCCGGTCGCCGCCATCCGAAAGCCTGCGCATGTCCGGATGAATCTTCCATGCGATCATACCCGCCCCGAGGCGAACCCCGCCGAAGCACGGAGCCGCCGAAGTCTATAAAAACGTTGTGCGGACGCGCGATGGACCGGTGTGCGACGGCTTAATCTGCCGTTCCCTCGTTGTCGTCGCGCGTGCTCACAGGCTTCGTCACATTCGAAGGAATCGACGGCGCGGGGAAGACAACGGTGAGTCGGCTCGTCGCCGAATCCTTCCGTGCGGCGGACCATCGCGTCTTCCTGACGACGGAGCCCACCACGACGTGGCTCGGGGACGCGGTGCGGCGCGCCTACGACGACGATGTCGGTCCGATCGCCGAGTCGTTCCTGTTCTTGGCGGACCGCGCGACGCACGTCGACGAGATTCGTGCTCACCTTGAGAAAGGCGAGTTGGTCCTGTGCGACCGGTACGCCGACTCGACTTACGCGTACCAGGGGGCGCGGCTCGAGGGCAAGATGAGCGATCCCCTGCGGTTCCTCCAGCGTGCGAGCGACGCGTGGATCGTCCGTCCGGATCTGACGCTCCTGCTCCGCGTGCCCGTGGAACTCGGACTGAAACGAATCCAAGCGCGGCCGAATCTCATCCGATTCGAGGACCTCGCATTCCTGAAGAAGGTCGCTGCAAACTACGACCGGCTCGCTCGGTCCCGAAGATTCGTCGTGCTTGATGGGGCGCGCGATGCCGAGGCAGTCGCCGCGGAAGCGGTATCGGCGATCGAGAAGCGCGTCAGGCGGCAGCGACCGAGAGCGGGCGTTTCGACGTAAGCACGGCGCGGGTTAGGAACGCCCGCGCAAAGATCTTGGCCGTCTCCAGGTCGCCCCGCTGCAATTCGACGAGGAACGCCTTGCCGAACACCATTTGAAGGGAATCTTCTACGACGGCGAGCGCCATCATCGGATGGCGTCCTCCGAGAACGACTTGAACGCGGCGCTCAAGAATATCAGACATGATTATCGTTTGGCCATCCAGCAGGTCTACGCTTCGTGGACGGTTCTGTAACGTTTGCGGGTGATGGCCCTAGCGGACCGCCACCGCAACGTCGCTCCGCTCCGCTTCCGCTCCTCCCGTGCGCCTCTGGCCTCGCCAGGAGGACGTAGAGGGGACTCATCGCATAATCGCGGAGGGCACCGGGATGGAACCGTACACCCCTTGGCCTCCTCGTCGGAGGCCGGGTTCATTCAGTGGGCCCACGATTGGGCCGTCGCTCCTCCGAGATGCGACGCCATCGTCACACCCCGGGCCCGCCCGTGTTCTGCGCAGGGCGCGTCATGCCGGATTGGGCCACTCGACGGTGGTCTTCCACCGGAGGTCTCGGTGGTCTATCCTAACGTGGGCGATTCCCATCGACGTTTTGGGAGGACATCGGTGAAAGTGAAAATGCGAACGGAGCTGTTATCAACGAATCTCCGGTGTGCGAGCGCGCCAATCTGTGAACGAGTTCGGGTGACCGCCCCGACCTGGACAAATCTATTTAACTCGACTCCGGGTTATCGCGCCGCGCATGGGATGCACGCATGGAGTCCGCCGCTCATTCTAGGTCTTCTTCCCATCATGGCGACGGATTTGTCGGCGTCATCTACGGCGACATCGGCACGACATCTTTCCGCTGTTCCGTCGTCGATCGGATCGAGCGGAATGAGTTCGTCCAAGTCGAACACGAGACGTGTGGCGTCGTCCTCGGCCGTGTCGACCAGATTGAGCGGAAGACGGACCTGTCGCTGGACCGCGCTCAGCAGCTGAACGACGGCGACCCGGTCGACGTGGAGGAGCGGGTGTCCGCCCAGGTCAGCGTGATCGGGTATCGGGACGACCGCCGATTGCTCCAGGTCCCGCGCACCCCGTTCCGCGCCGGCGAGCCCGTGCGTAAGGCGGAGACCGCCACGATTCAAGAGGTCATCGGCCTCGAGGAAGACCGAAAGCACGGCGCCTATGTCGGGCTGCTGGCGGGCCATGACGTCCCCGTCTTCCTCGACATCAACGCGATGGTCCAGAAACACGTCTCGATCCTCGCGAAGACGGGCGGCGGGAAGTCGTACATCGCGGGCGTCCTCATCGAGGAGCTCATGAAACACCACGTGACTTGCGTCATCGTCGACCCGCACGGGGAATACGCCGCCCTCCGGGACAAGGGGAAACACCCGGAAGGAGCGGCCCGCTTCCGCGTCGAACCGCGGGCCTACGCGGACGTCATCCAGGTATTCTCCCCGGACACGAAGATCAACCCGGGGAGCCGGCCGCTGAAATTCACGCTCAGCAATCTCGACGCAAGGGACATCCTGTCGCTCACGGGCTCCGCGAAGGTCCGCACGCACCTCACGGGGCTGCGGAAGGCGCTGGACCTCCTGCGGCAGGCGACGAAAGACTACACGATCCGCGACATCATCCGCGTTCTCGAGCGTGAGGACGACCCACAGAACGCCTCCTTGATCGACGAACTCGAATACCTCAGCGAGGTCGAGATTTTCGCGAAGGAGGGCACGCGGATCGACGAACTCGTGATCAAGGGCAAGACAACGATCATCAACCTGAAAGGAGTGCCCCCCGACATCCAGGAGCTCGTCGTGAACCGGCTCGCGACCGCGATGTTCGAACTCCGCAAGGTCGGCCGGATCCCGCCCATGATGCTCGTCGTGGAGGAAGCACACAATTTCTGTCCCCAGGTCGGGCAGGTCGCGTCGTCGAAAGTCTTTCGAACGCTCGCTTCGGAGGGACGGAAATTCGGCCTCGGACTCGTCGTCATCACGCAGCGCGCCGCGAAGGTCGACAAGAACGTCCTCAGCCAGTGCAACACGCAGATCATCCTGAAGGTCACGAACCCGAACGACTTGAAGGCGATCATCGCGAGCGTCGAGGGCTTGACGACGGCGATGGCGGAAGAAATCTCCCGCCTTCCGATCGGCGTCGCGATCATGACGGGCGGGGGCCTCCAGATGCCGCTGATGGTCGAGGTCCGGCCGCGGGAGACGCGCCACGGGGGCGAGAGCGTGAAGGTCATCGAGGACTGAGACAGTCCGATGAAGTCTCCCTCGACAAGGGTCACGGGGCGTTGTGCGCGGTGTGATTACACATGATGCAAAAGCCTCACAACGCAAACGTGTCCGTCTATCTTCACCGCGCCGGATTTGGTGCCCCCGCAGGAGCGAGGCAGGGGGGGCATGAACGACACCGTCGTCGGCGAGTCTACCAAGTCTTGGACGACTGGCCAGTTTCGACCCACGGGAAGGGTGTCGGGGACACGACGTGCCATCGGTGGTCGGGACGACCTTAGACCTTCCAGTGTTCGGACCGTGCTTCTGTACGCTCAGGACAGCAAAGGAATGGGTCATGTCGCCCGGACCCTGACGATCGCTCGCCACCTCCTCGCCGCCTATCCGAACACCGTCGCTTACATCGCGACGGAGTCTCCCGTGACGAGCGAACTCCCCCTCCCGAGCCGATGCGACTACGTCAGACTGCCCACTCATTGGCTCTCTTGGGCGGATCATGAGAAAGTTACCCAACACTTGCGCGACGAGCGCGCAAAGCTCCTGCGCGAGATCGCGCTGCAACTGGCTCCGGACCTGGTCATCGTGGATCACGAGCCGGTCGGCCATAAGGGCGAGTTCCGGGCCGGCCTCTTCGCGCTTAAGGCCGAACGTCCGTCGACCAAATTCGTCTTCGGGCTGCGCGACGTCATGGACGATGCGGGCCGGATCCAGGCACAGTGGCAGGAATTGGGAGTCTACGAGGCCCTCGAGACCGTGTACGACGTCATCGCCGTGTTCGGCGAACGCGGCGTGTACGATATCGCAGATGCGTGCGCCCTCCCCGCATCCGTCCGGTCGAAGCTGCTCTATTGCGGATATGTCGTCCGAGAGCCGCCCCGGGTCGCCGGTCGCGAGGTGCGTGGACAGTACGGTTTGTCTCCGGAGGGACCCCTCTTGGTTGCCACGGTAGGCGGGGGAAGCGATGGCTACCCGCTGCTCGCGGCGACCTTGGATGCCCTGGACTGTTTGCAGGCCGCCCACCCGGGCCTCAACGCGATCCTCGTAACGGGACCGCTCATGCCGGCCGACGAGCAACTGGCGCTACGAGGACGAGCCGCGGCAAGGCGCCGGATCCTTTTCCATGCTGACAACTACCGACTCGTGAGCGTCGCAGACGCCGTCGTGAGCATGGGAGGCTACAACAGCGTGTGCGAAGCCCTGTGTGCCGGCAAACCCTTGGTCATCGTCCCGCGCATCGTCCCCAAACTCGAACAGCAGATCCGCGCGGCGACCATGGCGGCTAAGGGCTTGGCCCGTTGGGTCCATCCAAGGGATCTAAACGGGAAGAACCTCGCCGAAGCGATCGACTGGGCGTTGCGGCGCAATCGGGACGCGTATGCGCGACGGCTCCGCGAGGTGATTCCCTCGTTCGACGGCGCCCCGAGGCTCGCAGCCTACGTCGCCCAATGGCTCGGAAATGGTGACGTTCACCGCTCGCCTCCTAAGGATTCTCTGTCGGTGGAGGAAGCCGCATGATCGCCCCCTCTAACGCCTCGATGTCGGAAAGTCCCGCTCGAGCCATGACCGAAGGCCGAAACCAGGACATCCTGATCATCCTGTTGTACGCGCAGGACAGCAAAGGAATGGGTCATGTCACGCGGAACCTGACGATCGCGCGCCATCTCCTCGCCGCGTACCCGAACGCCGTGGCCTTCATCGCGACGGAGTCGCCCGTCGTGGACGACTTCTCGCTGCCGAGACGCTGCGACTACATCAAACTGCCCAGGCGTCTGATCCCCGATGGGATTCGCGAAACGCAAGCCGAAGCATCGGACGGTAAGGACCATTTTCGGGACATCCGAGGGAGGATGCTACGCGAGGCCGCCTTGGGACTGGCCCCGGACCTTGTCCTCGTGGATCACGAGCCCTTCGGGTATCGGGGGGAATTTCGCGAAGGACTCTTCGCTCTCAAGGACCGGTATCCCGACACGAAGCTCGTCCTCGGGCTACGCGACATCATGGACGACCCGGGGCGGATCCGGGCGAAGTGGCGGGAGAAGGGGGTGTACGATGCTCTCAAGGACCTATACGATGGAATCGCGGTGTACGGCTCGCGTTCCCTCTACGACGTCGCGGACGCCTACGGCATTCCACCTCCGGTGATGTCCAAGTTGCACTACTGTGGATTTGTCGTCCGCGAACCGCCGGATGTCGATCCCGTCGCCGTACGACTCCGTTACGGGCTTCCCTCAAAGGGGCCTCTCGTGGTTGCAACGGTGGGCAGCGGCATCGACGGCGCTCCAGTTCTCGAAGCCACCGAAGCGGCCGTCGAGCGGCTCCGCGCGAAGTTTCCCGACCTCCGCGCCGTCCTCGTGACGGGACCGTTCATGCCGTCCGAACAACAGGCGAAACTTCAGGAGCACGCGACGGCGGCCGTCCGGGTCGTCCCGCGGGCCGACAACTTCCAGCTCATGGCATGTGCGGATGCGATCGTGAGCATGGGCGGATACAACAGCGTGTACGAAGCCTTGGTCGTCGGCCGACCGCTGGTGATCGTTCCGAGGTGCACCCACAAGGTCGAACAGCGGATCCGTGCGGAGACGCTCGCCGCACACGACCTGGCCCGATGGATCCATCCGGAGAATCTGAACAAGGGTCGCCTCGCAGAAGACCTGGAGTGGGCCCTGACCCGCGATCGAGCAGCGCACGCGCGACTGGTTCGCGAAGTTATCCCTTCATTCGACGGGGCCGCTAACCTCACGGCATATCTCGGCTCGTGGCTCGGTCGCGCTCCCGCGGGCGGAGGACATTCCGGCAAAGAACCATCCCCGCTGGTGCAACCCGCATGATCCCCATCTCCTCCACCCTGCAACCGGACGAAACGGAGGCTGTCTTAGTTGCGGCGCTGCAGGATCTGCAAGGGACGGGAACTCGCCTCGAGAGGTGGACCGCGGACGATCGATTCACGGAGCACGGCAAGCGGAAGGTCGTTCGGTACGATCTCGAGGCACGACTGCCAGGGAGTCACCGCGTCCAGCGCTTTCGATGGCTAGGGAAGTTCTATGACTCCGACGAGGACGCGAGACGGGTCATGGCGGTGCTCCGGGACCTAGCGACGAACGGGAGCAGCGGCCGGGAGGGCCTCGCGGTCCCGAACGTCATCACCTATCACGCACCCCGCCGACTTCTCCTGATGACATACGAATCGGGCGAGTCGGTCGGCACGGCCATCGCGCGGGACGCCCAAGCGATTCTGGCGGCTCTCGGACGGGCCCTCGCAACGTTGCATGCGCTGCCGGTAACCCCTCCCCGAGTCACATCCCCCGGTGTCCTCCTGGACGATTTGCGGTCAAGGGTCGAGGATCTCTGCAAGCGGTTCCCCGCCGCGGCGGGTGTCTTGCGGAACGAATTCCTCCGGCTCGAACAGGAGGCGCCGCCGCTCCCCGCCGTGGCCTCGTTCGTGCACGGAGACTTCGGGCCCGCCAACCTCCTCTGGAGAAGCGGGCACATCGTCGCCCTGGATTTCGACAAGTGTGCCCAAGGCGATCCAGCCTTGGACCTGGGCAATTTGCTGACGCAGCTGCTCCGCATGACCGTCCGCAAGCCCGAGAAGTTGCACGACTTTCCTTCCGCGAGGGCGATCGTCCTCGACGCGTATCAGAGCTCTTCTCCAAAAGATCCTGGCCTGGATGGGCGGGTCGCTTGGTATGAGCGAGCGATCCTCCTGCGCAAGATTCACAAGCTGCTTTTCAGCGACAGCCAGAACCGGAACCCGGAGGTGAGGCGAAAGCGGGCGGCCGAAGCGACCCAGCTCGTCGATCTCATCTCAGCGGGCCCATCGCACAGGACGCCGGACCGATTCCCTACCGCGAGGATAGAACCTGTGACGGGGACGGGATTTCTTCGTGAGTCGGAGAGAGCGCGACCCGTTATGGTCCGCCCTGAAGGGTTTCCCTTCGCTCCCAGGTTCCCGCAGCTCGCGCTGGCCAGCGACCCGAAGATCATGCTCGAGGTTTTCCGGACCCATCTGAAGCCGGTCGGAGGGAGGGTCTACCGTATCGAGGACTGCGTCCCCTTCCGTTTCCGGTGCCACCCGTCTGCGAAGCGCTGCGTCCTCCAGTACACGCTTCACGTCACGGAGCCCTCCACGGGTCGCCGCTGGGACCAGTGGGTGACGGGCCTCCTGTATGCGGATGAGGGCAAGGCGGAACGGCACTGGAAGCAGATGGAGTCCACGGACCATCCCGGCCGTGAGATTCCCGAGGGCTGGATCACCTTCGAACCCGTGGTCCTCGTCCCGGAGATGCAGATGCTCGTGGAGGTCTTCCCGTTCGACCGGAGGCTTCGGAATCTGAGCCTCGTGATGGGCGGCGCGCGACGCAGCCTCGAGCCCCCGCTCCTGGCGCGTTTGGGGCCGGGCGCCTGGCAGGTCGAGGAGCGGACGATCGAGCCGATTCGATACCGGACCGAGTTGGGGGCCGCCCTCCGGTACACGATCCGCGCGCGGGATGCGCGGACGGGACGAGTCGAGACGACCCGTTGCTTCCTGAAGGTCTACAACCACGAGCATGGGGCCGAAACGTTGCAGCTCCTGCGGTCCCTGTCAAAGGCGCCGGACGACGGACAAAGGCCGTATTCCGTGATCAAGCCGATCGACTATCTGAGCGAGTTCCGGACCCTTGCCCTCGAGGAAGCCCCGGGCCATCCCCTGAGCCAGCTCCTCCTTCAGGGCATGGATCCGGCGGACGCCATGCGCCCGGTAGCGCAGGCCATCGCCGCGTTCAACCAAGATGACCTGCCGATTCCGCGGCAGGAGTCGCGTTCCGACCATCTGGAGGTGGTCCGCAGGGCGTCCAGCCTGGTCCAGTGGGCGTGTCCCGAGACGGGGGCTACCGTCCAGTCGATCACGGATGCGGTCGTCCAAGGACTGGACGAGGTGCCGCCCGGGCCGATACACGGGGACCTGAAGCCGGATCACATCTTCCTCTCCGAAGACCGTGTGATCTTCATCGACCTCGACCGCGCGGCCTTGGGCGATCCCGTCCGGGATCCCGCCCATCTCGTCGCATATCTCCTAGGCAGGCTCGGCTTGGACGCGATGCCTCGCGAGCTGACCCGCGCAGCCGCGGCCGCGTTCGTAGAGGAGTACTTCCGCCGGGTCCCGTCGTCGTGGCGGGAGCGGTTTCCCCTGCACTGTGCGGGCGCTCTCATCGAGCTCGCCAGCGGGTTTTTCAGCCGGCACGAATCGGGATGGCGCGATCAAGTCGCGGAGGCCGTCGAGGCGGCACATCACGCACTTTCGGATGGGTTCTGGTGAAGAATGCTGCCAAACCTTGACGTCCCCAATAACGGCCCGCCCTTGGGGCCTTGGCAGTTGTCCACGGAACTTCCCCAAGATCCCGCGTTGCCCGCCCTGGGGGCCTTTCGAGCCACGGGACTCTCGGGAGCCCTACCCGAGCTCGCGCTTTCCGATAGCCCCGTCGAGCTTCGGCTCTGCAACTACGTCGTTGGGTCCCGGGCGACGTTCGAGGCTCGGGCTGGGGACCGCCGTTTCGCCATCAAGCTTTACGCGGACGATCCGTCTCTCGAAGCGGATCTGTACCGAAGGCTCGCTCGCGTCGGTCTTGCCCGGGAACATGGGCCCCGGGCGCCGCGCTTGCTGGCCTCGGACGCCCGTCTCCGGGTCTTGGTCCTCAGCTGGTTGGAGGGGCCGACCGTCCATCATCTCGTTCGAGAGGGAAAAGGGGTCCGCGCCGGACAGCTCGCCGCCTCCTGGCTCTGGCATGCCTCCCGGCGACGCGTGAGGTTCGGGCCGCCGCGCGGCCGGGGACACATGCTATACCAAGCGGGCGTCTCGGCGGGGGCTCTCGGTGTCGTCCAACCCGCGCTTGGGGCTGACGCCAAGCGGGTGGCCAAGATGCTTGTGCGCGCGCCGCTCACGGAGGGCCCCCCGACTCTGGTCCACGGGACGTTCTACGCCCGCCACATCTTGGATTTGGGCGACGTCCCTGGAGTGATTGACTGGAATCAGTTCGGAGTCGGTCCGATCGAAATCGATGCCGGGATGTTCCTCGCAACGATCTCTCGACTCGCGCTGCGCCACGAGTCGTTCGCCCGCGAAGCCGAACGGACGAAGCAGTCGTTCTTGGACCGCGCGCGAGGGCTCTTGGACCTTCGAACCTTGGAGTGGTACTGGGCGGCAGGACTGTTGCACCTTGCCGCGACCGGCTTGAAGACCGCCCAGACTCGAGAAGTTCCGGGAGAAGCCCCCGCGATTCTCGAGGAAGCGGGGCGGCATGCCCGGTTCGCCACGGAGGGCTTTCCGGATGAGGCCCGGGAGATGCCGACCCTCCTCGCGCGGTTTCGACTGGCCTTCCGCTCCCGATCCCCCGCCCCGGCCCTCGCCCAGAGCGGCCCCGTCGATCATATGCGACCGAACTCCCCGGACGCCCAAAGGTCCGACCGGAAGGAATAGCATGAAAACCAGGACTGACATTCCCGACGACCCCGCGCTCCCCGCGCTCGGGGCAATCCGATCGGCCGGGCTTGCCGCCGCGCTTCCGGAAATGGGGCTCGATGGAGGGCCTGTAGAACTCCGGTTGTGCGGCTACACGCCGGGCGCGCGGGCAACGATCGAGGCGCGGGCAGGGGATCGTCACTTCGCGGTCAAGGCTTACGCGAAGAATCCCGTCCGGGAAGGTGCGCTGTACGAAGCGCTCGGTGCGGCGGGGTCGGCACCCGGCTCCCGGATTCGCGTCCCGCCCCTACTGGCCCGGAATCGCAAACTGCGACTGCTCGTCATCGGATGGCTCGAAGGGCCGAGTGTTCCCCGGCTGATCAGGGATGGACGAGGCGAGCGCGCGGGATATGTGGCGGCCCGATGGTTCAGGCAGGCCGCCTCGCTCGACCTGCGGTTCGGGCCGCGACGTGGCGCCGCTCACGCTCTGCGCATGGCGAACCGAGGGTTTGCGGTCCTCGGCGCCGCCGATTCCGGACTCGGAACCATCGCCAGGGCGCTATCAAGAAAGCTGGTTCGGACGCGGCCGCGGGATGGCCCGCCGCGTCTCGTGCACGGCACGCTGTACGACCGCCACGTGCTCGACCTCGGCGACTGCACCGGCGTGATCGACTGGCAACGCTTCGGGCGCGGACCCCTGGAGATGGATGCGGGAATGTTCTTGGCCACGACTGCGCGGATCGCGTTGATGCACGGGCATTTGGCGGGGGAGGTCGCGCAGGCCGAGGAGGCGTTCCGAAGAGGAACTGCAGGCGTGTTGGACGAGAGGGCTCTCGTCTGGCACCAGGCGGCGGCGTTCCTCCGGCTCGCTTCGAAGCCGGTCAGCCGTGCCGGAGGCGAGCGGCTCCGGGCCCGTGGTGAGCTGGACCCGCGGGCTGCGGCGATATCGCGTGCCCGGACGCTCTTGGACGAAGCAGCCCTTGTTGCGGAACCGGTGTTCCGCGACCTCGAGAGAGTCCCAGGACGGATTCGCACCCGCTTTCCGACCTTGGAGGCGCGTCCACAGGCGCGGTTCGAAACATTCAAGGACGAAGCGGAACCGTCGACGGAGAGGATTAAGTGACCGCACGACGACTTCGCGTTTCGCTCGGGGCAGGCAATGTCGGGCTGTGTACCGCCAATGCCTTCGCCAATCAAGGCGGGCTGGTGTGGTAAGGTGACGGCCCTTCCCCGAGAGGATCCGAGTCCCCCGGCCCGACTTGCCCAGTACAAGGCGCTCATCACGGCCGGCGGCATTGGGACGAGACTCCTGCCCTTCTCCAAGGAGATTCCCAAAGAGGTCTTTCCGATCATCGCACGGAATGGCGACGGTTCCCTCCAGCTCAAACCCGTGATTCAGGCAATCTTCGAACAGCTGTACACGGCGGGCATCCGGACCTACTACTTCGTTGTCGGGAAGGGCAAACGGGCCATCGAAGATCACTTCTCCACCGATTTCCGGTTCTTGGAGTATCTGAGCAAGAGAGGGAAGGTTTCCGAGAGCCTGTCCGCATTCTACGAGAAGATCGGGTCGTCCGATCTCGTGTTCCTAAATCAGATCGAGCCACTCGGATTCGGCAATGCGGTGCTCCTCGGACGAGGCGTCGTCCGGGGTCCATTCCTAGTCCAAGCCGCGGACACCTTCATCCTTTCCGACCACGACGATTGGATCGACCGCCTGGCGACGATGCACCAGAAGTACAACGCGGCGGCGACCCTCCTGTTCCATGAGGTCCCGGATCCGAGGCAGTACGGCGTCGTTGAGGGCGATTTCCTCGAGGAAGGAGTCCTCCGGATCGCGTCGGCGGTGGAAAAACCGCGGGAGCCGCGGAGCAACTACGCGATCATTCCAATCTACCTCTTCACGGACGTGGTCTTCGACGCCCTCTCCGGAATCAAGCCGGGTTTGGATGGCGAGTTGCAACTTACCGACGCAATCCAGAGGCTCGTGGCCCAAGGGAAGTCGGTCATCGGGGTCGGTCTGAGAGAGGACGAGCGCCGCTTGGATCTCGGCACCGTCGAGACGATGGTCGAAGCCTTGAAGGCGTCCCTCGCCGACGCGGTTGGGGAAGCAAGCATGGAGCCGGAGGGTGCGGGAACGCCATGGATAGCCGCCCCGCCGCACGAACCAGAGTCTGGTCTCGCGGATCTGCCGCGCAAGCCCGGACGCTCCGTGGCCCAACTTCCGTCTCCGAAGAGGGCAAGGGGGCGAGCCGATCGCCCGTAAATGGCGGTGACCGCATGAGCACCTATGAGTCACCCGGAATTCTCGGCGGCAACGAGCGGCCGCCTTTCTACGCCGAGGTCCTTCGACGTCTTCGGGAAAACAAGAAGATGATTGGACGCACGTTGAAGGAGCTCCTCATTGCCCTTGCCATCGAGCACTGGATTTTCCTTCAGACGCGTTTGGTTCCGTCCATCGTCATGCTCCTCGCGCAGGGAATTCCGTACTCGGAACCGATCTTGCCCTACTTGGTCGATCCTGTGGCATTCTACTCCTTGATTGCAAGCTCCCTTATCGTCGTCCTTTCCCGGATCCTGATATCGAGGCGTTGGCAGCGCGGGCTGGAGCCGCAACAGCGGTCCACGCTCTCCCGGATCATGTCTTACGTGAAGCCCCACTGGCGCTACGCGGTCGCAGTAGGGGCCGCAATCGTCACCTCGTCGTCTCTCGAGCTCGCCCCTCCGTGGATCTTGGGTATCCTCGTCATCGACAGGGTGATCAAGAACGCAGAATTGGGGCTCCTACCATGGGTGGTGGTTCTCATGGCTTCGGTCGTCGTCGCCAAGGGGATCGCCTCGTACGCGAAAGATTACCTCAGCGCGGTACTCGGCCAGAAGACGATTCACGCGCTCCGGTCGGATGTGTACAGGGACATCGAACACCTCCCCGTGGCCTTCTTCGACTCGGCCCGTACGGGGGAGCTGATCTCCCGCGTGGTCAACGACACGAATGAGATGGAGAAGGTCCTGACCGAGGACCTCGCAAATCTGGTCGCGAATGTGGTCCTGGTGGCCGGGGCGACACTCCTTCTCTTCCTGGTCGCACCCAGCTTCGCGATTTTCGTTGCGCCTGTCGCGGTGCTCATCGTGATCGTGGTGAACACCTTCAAGCGCGCGATTAAGGCCTCGGCAGCCAAGATTCGTGTGGCCTTCGCGGAGCTCACGGCGAGAGGCGTCGAGGTCCTTTCGGGGATTCGGATCGTGAAGAGCTTTCGGATGGAGGAGCGAGAAGCGCGCGAGTTTCACAATCGCTCGGTAGCAATCGCGAGGGCCAAGGTGAGCCTGGCGCGGCTTTCCGGCATCTACGGATCAACGGTGGATCTCCTGACCGCGTCCACGGTCATCGTGATCGTGTGGCTCGCCGCGCCCGCCGCGGTTACAAACACCATACAGGTCGGTGTCCTCGTGACCTTCCTCGGGTTGTTGGACCGCATGTTCAAGCCTCTCGTCCAGCTCAGCAAGGTCAACATCACGCTCCAGAAGGCGATTGCGGCGGCAGACCGGGTCTTCGAAGTCATGGACATCGACCCCGAGGTCTCCGACCCGTCCATCGGCCTCGCACCATCCACCCTCCAGGGCCGCATCACGTTCGACGGAGTGTCGTTTGGCTATCGTCCGACCAAGAACGTACTCGAGAATTTCTCCCTCGTGATTGAACCCGGGGAGACCGTGGCGGTCGTCGGATCGAGCGGCGCGGGCAAGTCCACCGTGGTCAATCTCCTCCTCGGTTTCTACCGACCTACGGCGGGGACGATCTACATCGACGATTACCCTCTGGAGAACCTGAACCTCGGTTACCTCCGGAACAAGATCGGTCTCGTCCTGCAGGAGCCGGTACTGTTCTCTGGCACGATCAAGGAGAATATCGGTCATGGGGATCCCAAGGCGTCGGAGCAGGACATCGAACGAGCCGCCAAGCTGGCGAACGCGCACGACTTCATCGCGGCCATGCCGAAGGGCTATGACACTGTCGTCGGCGAGCGCGGCGTGACCCTCTCCGTTGGACAGCGGCAGAGGATCGCGATCGCCCGGGCGCTCCTCAAGGATCCGAGCATCCTCATCTTGGACGAGGCAACGTCCAACATCGACTCCGAATCCGAGTCCCTCATCCAAGAAGCCCTGAATCGGCAGGCACGCCGTCGGACGATGATCGTAATCGGCCATAGGCTTTCCTCGGTCATGGATGCGGATCGCATTGTGGTCCTCGAGGACGGCGGAATCGTAGAGGTTGGTACCCATGAGGACCTCATCGGTAAAGGAGGGACGTACAGCCGTCTCTATGAAGCCCAGATCGACCGGGGCGAGCCAAGCGAATCCAAGGACGACGAAATCGAGGAGGATGCTTCCGCACGAACGCGATAGAGTTCAAGGAACCGGGCACTCGCCGCGGACGCTTGCCCGCGGCGCCTCCCTCGCCATGGTCGTGTCCTCACGATGCGGCTCGAATCGGTGCGAGAATGCTCATTGCAATCCGTTGGCGACGCCTTCGATGCGCGCACGACCACGGAAGTGTTATGAGTGGCGCAGGTTTCGCCACCGGTGGCGACGCTCCCTCCAAGGCGCCGGTGGCTTGCTCGGCGAGACGCCCCTGAAGGGGGGCGAACCAGGGTGGAGAAGCTAGGCATGCGAACGTTCCATCCAGGAACGGGTAGACGCGCCTCGAGTGTGCATCGAGGGCGCCGAGCTCCCGAGGAGGTGCGCCGCCAGTCGAGACTGGGGCCGTTCCGGTTGCAACCCGCTTCGCCGTTCCCGCGCCGGACCGGTAGAACGGGCCTGAACGGCAAGGGCGAATTGGCAGGAGAGTTGCAGAATCCCTTGGGCCTATTGAATGGGGTTCCAACGTCACCGGAAGATCTGGGCCCGATCGCGAGGCGGACTTGGGACCCGGACAGCGATGCAGGCGAAGACCCGACCGTGGGCAAGCGGGCCTCGAGGACACCAATCTGGCGTAGGCCATCGCGAAAGACGTTCGCGGCTCTCGCCATCGCGGTCCTTTTGGCGTCCGCTATAGGATGGGCCCTCGTCGATCGTGGGCCTGGACCAGGGTCGACGTCCGACTTCATCGGACCCCGCTGGAAAGATGAATCGGCGGACCACTTTACCTTCGCGGCCTCCGCGGACTTCGGAGGACGTGGCAATGTCGATTCGATCGCCCTCGCCGCACGGGCTAGGGCCTCGGGAGCGTCGTTCCTGGTCGCCCTCGGGGACCTCGGGTACTCGGGCGAAGGCGGATCGTGCCGGGACGTCGGTCGATATATTCCGGAACTCGTCATCGTGGCCGGCGACCTTGAGGTGGGGCAGTACCAGCGCGGGAACAGGTCTGGACTCGCCCAGGCTTGTCCCTACAGCCTCTCTTCTCCGTATGTAGCCGGCAACGGGACTCCGGGTTACGGGTTCGAATACTACTTCGATTATCCCCGCGCGAGCCCGCTCGCGCGTTTCATCATGATTTCCGCGGGCCTCGCGGAGGGGTTCGGTTACAACTACAGCAAACATTCTCCGCGCGTGGAGTGGATTGAAGACGCCGTCGACGACGCGCGCGACCACGGTCTCCCATGGGTCATCGTGGGCGTCCACCACCAGTGCCTCACCGTGGCCGCAAGACTCAATTGCTCAATGGGCCAGGCGGTCTTCGACGAACTCGTGGAGTCAAAAGTCGACCTCATCCTCGCGGGCCAAGACACCGCATACGAGAGGACCAAGCAACTCGACCAATCGGACGAGTGCCCATCCATCAATGCGACCAATCCGTACGACGCGTCGTGCATTACACCGCAGAGTTCCCCCGACCGCTACGAGAAGGGGGAGGGCACGGTCGTGGTCGTCCAAGGCGTCGGCGGACGCCCTCTCGAGAATGTGACGATCGACGGCACCAATCCCGAAATCGGATATTTCACCGAAGTGATGGGCCAAAATGCGAACACGGAGGGCCGGCTTCCCGGGTTCGGCTCCGTCTTCTACAACGTAACCGCCCACTCGATCACTGCGGAGACCGACTTCTGTCCCCCCGGCAGCGTAGCCGGGGGTTGGCATTGCCTCGCGGGTCGCGATACGGTGTTCACGGATCGGTTTGCCATTTCCGATGCCCCTCTACCACCGGTGCTGTCCCTTTTAGCCGCTCCTCCGCCCGATGGGTCATTTCCTGACACGTCCAGATCCGCAATCGCGATCGATGTGCCTCGGGCGGACGCCGTGAATGCGGTTTTGAGAGGTGTCTACCTCCGCACTCGATGGGCGCACTGGGGTTTCGGTTGAGGAGAAGGGACCGGACCGTTTGGATGCCTCGGGAATCCCTCTGGCCGAGAGGCCCGACGGGAGGAAAGGGTTTTCGGCAGCCACTCCTTTGTCCGGACAATGGAGCTACGAACCCTCGTCGATCATGACATCGTGCTGACGGAACGCGCCCTCGCGAAGGCCACCATCGCCGCGCCAAAACGGTCCCATCTTCGCAAAGTCGCGGAGGATTTCGTGGCGATGGCCAGGGCTTACCATCACGACGCCGTCCACTTTCGCCAGAAAGGAGAGCTCGAGGAAGCCTTGGCGAACATCAACTACGCTCACGGCTGGCTGGACGCGGGCGCCCGGCTGGGTCTCTTCGACGTAGGCGAGGACGACCAACTCTTCACGTTGAGCGAGTGATTAGAGGACCCGGGCGCCGTCGTTGTCGACCTCGCACCGTTGGAGTGTCCCGAACTTCAGGTAGAGGGTCGCGAGCTGCTCCCGGTTCCCCGTCGCGAACACGGAGTTGCCGAGCATCGCCATCGTCGCCCGCCCGAACATCCGACTCGCCCGGATGACTTCCAGGATGGTCTTGTTCGCGAGCCCCGACTCCTCGGCGAACCGGGCCCCGAGGTCGAAAAGCCGGTCGAGCGTCGGCCCTTCTGCGAACGCGTCGACGCATGCACCGCCCACGCGATTGATCGCTTCGACCTTCTTCGGATCTCGGATGACGGACTGCGTTGGGATCTCTGGTCCGAGGACGGCGAGGAGGAGATTCGCCTCAACGCGGAACGTTCGCACGTCGGCGTAACCGGGTGCGCCCGGTTTCCGTCGCAGGTCCATCCCGCCCAGGGAGGCGGGCACGACGTCGCCGAGCCCGGTGCCGCACTCGATCTCCGTCTCGTGGGCGATCGCCACGAGCTCGTTACGGGCCGTCCCGCGACCGAGCGCGTCGTCCAACGCGAGGGCGGTGCTGAGCGCCGCGGCGGCGCTCACCCCGAACCCCTGGGAGACGGGAAGCGGAAACTCGCTCAAGATTTTCACTTCGTGCGACTCGCCCGTAAGGACCTTCTCCGTCACCCGCCGCGTGACTTCTGCCGTGCCGCGCCGTCCGTTCACGAGGATGTCGATTGACTGTCGCGGCGCATCTCGCACCCGCGCGACCGTGTGGACCCCGAGGCTCAGACAGAGCCCCGCCCCGCGCGATCCTTTCTTCCGCGGATCCGGGTCGTCAACGACCTCGAAGAACGCGGTCACGTGGCCGGGGCAGAAAGCCTCACCCTCGGACACCATGGAGGACCGCCCGCCAGACCCGCTCCGCCGCAAGGGCTTTCGATCCATCGAATGTGTCGGACTGCCCTTTGCGGTCGAAGATCGTGACGGAGGTCGTGTCGGGCCGCACCTTCGAGACGTCATTTGCGACGACGAGGTCGAGGTCGGCCTCTTTCAGGAGCGCCATCGCCCGCGCCTTGAGTTCGACGTTCGTTACCCCGGCTTCGGCCTTGAACCCGACGAGCGCCTTCCGCGTCCCTTTGCGGAATTTCTCGAGGAGCTTCGGCGTGGGCTGGAGGTCCAGCGTGAGACCGCCCTCACGGCTCGGGATCTTGCCTTTCTGCTTCTTCGCCGGAGTGAAATCCGCCACTGCCGCGGGCACGACGCAGATATCCGCGTCCACCTTCTCGGCCATCGCCGCCAGCTCGGCGGTCGTCGCGAACGACGCATACGGGAGCCATGCCGGGACCGGCGTCTCGTGTCGCCCGAGCCAGAGCTCCACGTCGGCTCCGTGCTCATAGGCGACTTTCGCGAGTTCGATCCCGGTGCCGCCGGTCGACCGGTTCGTCACGATGCGGACGTCATCGATCGGCTCGACGGTCGCGCCTGTGACGACTAGGACGCGCATCCCGGCGAGGTCTTTCGGGCCGAGGCGACGGATAACGCGGGCCACGATCGTCTCGACGTCCGCCATCTTCGCCTTCTCCTCCTCCCGCTTCGGCTCGATCAGCTCGATCCCGATCTCCTTGAGCCGTCGCAAGTTTGCCGCGACGGCGGGGTTGTCCATCATCGACTCGTGCGCGGCAGGGGCGACCAGGGTCGGGATGCCCGAGCCGAGGGCGTTCGTCGCGTACGTCGTCACGGTCGAGTCGTCGATGCCGTGGGCAATCTTGCCGATCGTGTTCGCGGTGGAGGGCGCGATCAGCAGGAGATCGGCCTTCCCGTCGCGTCCGCACAGGACGAGATACTCCATCGAGCCCGCGATCTCCGTGACGACCGGGTGTCCCGTCGCGTACTCGAGCGCGTTCGGATGGAGGATCGCCGTCGCGGATCGTGTCATGACCGCATGGACGTCGGCCCCGTGGCGGATCAGTTCGTGAGCGAGCTTGACGGTCTCGACCGCCGCGATGCTCCCCGTGACCCCGAGGACGATCGTCTTGCCTTGGAGCTTCATGCTCTTCACGCCGCGCAGGCGTTCCGCCGGATGCATCCCCGCGACGATTGACGTGCGCGGTATATATCTGTCGTCCTCCCTCGGCAAATCGCGACGAAGCTCGGCCCGCGCGCCAAGGTTTAACCCGCAACGTCCGTTAGCCCGTCCGCCTCCGATGGACTACCAAACGACGCTGGAACATCTGTACCGCTTGGAGCGGTTCGGCATCAAACTGGGCTTGGACAACATCCGCCGGTTGCTCTCCCTTCTCGGCGATCCCCATCGGGACCTGAGGGCCCTCCACGTGACCGGTACGAACGGCAAAGGCTCGGTCTGCGCGTACGCCGCCTCCGCCCTCCGGGCCGCCGGGTACCGAGTCGGACTGTACACATCGCCCCACTTGATTCGCTTCAACGAGCGGATCCGGATCGACGGCGAGCCGATTTCCGACGACGACGTTCTCCGGCTCTGGTCCGGGATGCAACCCGCGATTCAAGCGATGACGGCGGCGCGGCGGATCGACCATCCGACGTTCTTCGAGGTCACGACCGCGATGGCGTTCCAGTACTTCCGGGAACAGCGGGTCGACATCGCGGTCATCGAGGTCGGCATGGGCGGTCGCATGGATGCGACGAACGTGGTCGACGGGCTCGTCTCCGTCGTAACGCGGGTCGACCTCGAGCACACGGACCATCTGGGGAAGAGCGTCGAGCGGATCGCCCGGGAGAAGGCGGGGATCATCAAGGCGTCCTCGCGCGCGGTTACGGTGGACCAGCCGGCGCTCTCCGTCATCGAGGCACGGTGTCGAGAGGTGCACGCGCCCCTGTGCGTGGTGGGCCGCGACGTGCGGTTCGAGCGGCGTGCGGTGGGCCTGCGGGGACAAACGGTCGCGGTCCGAGCGGCGTCCGGCTCGACAGAGGTCCACACCCCCCTCCTCGGGCCGTTCCAGGCGGAGAACGTCGCGGTCGGCATCGCGGCCCTCGCGGAACTCCGGACCGTCGGTTTTCAGATTCCGGATGAGGCGATCCGCACGGGCTTCGCCGGGGTGCGCTGGGCCGCGCGGCTCGAGGTGGTCCGCGAGCGTCCGACCGTCCTCGTGGACGGAGCCCACAACGGGCCTGCCGCGGTCGCCCTCGCGGCCGCCGTGCGGGAAATCTTCCCGGACCGCAAGGCGATCCTCGTCGCCGGCATCTTGAATGACAAGGATCTGAGAGCGATGGCCGCCGCCCTCGGCCCCATCGCCGAGCGGGTCTACGCCTGCCGACCGAAGACCCATCGCGCGTTCGACCCGGCGGAGGTGGCGGCCGCCTTCCGGCCGTTTGCGGAGGCGGTCGAGGTTCCCGCCGTCCGAGGGGCCATCGATGCCGCGATTGCGGGAGCAGGGCCGGAGGGCATCGTCTTGATCACCGGATCCATCTACACGGCGGGAGAGGCCCTTGACCACCTCGGCGTCCGCCCGTGACCGGATCGACTTCATCATCCGGGATCTCTCCCGCCGGTACCTGCCCGGAGGGAGCCTTCACGACGGCGAAACGGCCCTCGCGAAGATCGTCACCGAAACCGAGGATCCGTTCCTCGTGTTGATCTCGACGATCCTCTCACAGCGGACGAGGGACGAGATGACCGAGCGCGCGTCGCGGCAGCTGTTCGCGAAGTACAAGACGCCCGAAGCGATCGCCGCCGCCGATGTCGCGGACTTGGAACGCCTCATCAAACCGGTCGGGTTCTACCGTCAGAAGGCGCTCCAGATTCGGAACGTCAGCGGCGTCCTCCTCGAACGGCACGGCGGCCGTGTGCCGCGGACGTACGAAGAGCTGATCGAGCTCCCGCAGGTCGGCCCGAAGACGGCGAACTGCGTCCTCGTCTACGGTTTCGGCGAGCCCCGCATCCCGACGGACACGCACGTTCACCGGGTCAGCAACCGACTCGGGCTCGTGCGCACGCGAGCTCCGGAGCAGACGGAGCGACGGCTCATGCGGACCGTGCCGAAAGAATATTGGCTCCACATCAACGAGCTCTTCATCCGATTCGGCAAGGACATCTGCCGGCCAATCGGCCCGCGGTGTCCCGAGTGTTCATTCACGAGATTCTGCCGCCATTATCCGCGGACGAAATGGGCGAAGGCGGTCAAGCGAGCGCGTCGGCATCCGCAAGTTCATCGCGCCTGATGCGCTTCCCGATCCATGATCGACGCGGCAGAGCGAGGGAAGGCACCCCCGCGCCGCATCCCCCGGGCGTGGGATACGAAGGCAGCTTGGCCCATGCGCCGAACGAGCACATCCGCCTCGACGATGCCCGCCGGGCCATGAAAGCAGCGGCCGGCATGATCCTGGCGCTCTGAGCGTCCTCTGCCGCTCGACGGGGCTTCGTATTCAGGGACGCGAATCGTGCGAGCACCTTGATATTCGCCTCGTCCGTTCGGGGCCGCGTGCGAATCGACCTCATCGAATTCCTCCCGATGACGCTCCAGCGTAAGGAGACGTTCACAATCGCGCGCGGTTCGTCCGCGATCTCCGAGCTCGTGTTCCTCTCCGTCCACTCGGGCAACCGGGTCGGCCAAGGCTGTGCCGCGCCGACGGACGTGACGCGGGAGAACATCCACTCCGCCTTGAACGCGATGCAGACGTTCGCCCGCTCCCTGATGGGCCTCGAGTTCGACCGCCCTGCCCAGATTCGCGATTGGGCGGACCGCGCTATCGCGGGGATGCCGAGCGCGAAGGCGGCGCTGGACATCGCCCTCCACGATCTCGCGGCCCAGGAAGCCCGGAAGCCGCTCCACGTATACCTTGGCGCGAAGCGGGACCGGATGCGGACCGACATGACGATCGGCATCATGGACACGGCATCGGCGGTCGCGCGCGCGGAACGCTGGGTCGGCGCCGGATTCCAGGCGCTGAAGATCAAGGTGGGTCGGGACTGGAAGGACGACGTGAAACGAGTGAAGGCGATGCGCAAAGCGGTCGGGCCGGAAGTCGAATTCCGGGTCGACGCCAACCAAGGGTACTCCTGGAACGACGCCCTCGCGTTCGCGCGGCACGTCCGGGGGGAGGGGGTCGTGGTCTTGGAGCAGCCGGTCCCCGTAGGCGACTGGGAAGGGATGCGCGCAGTGACGGAGTCCTCGCCGATCCCAATCATGGCGGACGAGATGGTGCTCACGGCGGAAGACGCGAAGAAACTCCGGTGGGCGAACGCAGCGCGTGCGGTGAACCTGAAGCTGATGAAGCACGGCGGAATCGTGCCGACGGGGGAGGTGAACACGATCTGCGAGTCCGCGGGATACCCCACGATGGTCGGATGCATGGGGGAGCCGCAGCTGTCCATCGCCGCAGGGTTGGCGTTCGCCCTCGCGAACAAGAACGTCCGGATGATCGACCTCGACTCCCACTTCAACCTCGCGGGGGATCCGTCGTCCGGACTGCGGTTCGAGAACGGGGATCTCGTCGCGCCCGTCCGGCCTGGGTTGGGCATGACGCTCTCGTGACGCAGCCCTAAGGATGCGGGGTGTCATCTCGGCCCGGAGGCACAGCGTGAAGGCTCATGGACGTCGCTTCCGCCGCGCTCTCCTTCGCGAGGTGCGCGACCGCGACAACTTCATCGCCCTCCTCCAATCGGATGAGAAGTACCCCGCTCGCATTCCGCCCCTGCTCGCTCACCCTGTCCGTCTCGCAGCGGATGGCCATGCCCTTCTTCGTGGACGCGAGAAGTTCGTCCCCCGAAGAGATCGTCAGCGCGTCGACGATCGGCCCGGTCTTTCCGGTGACCCTCATCGCGATCACCCCGAGCCCGGCGCGCGAGCGCGTGCGGAACCCCTTACTGGTCTCCGGATCGTACCTCATCCCGGTTCGCTTCGCATACCCGTTCGCGCTCACCGTCAGCAGGTGGCCCTCGTCCCTCGCGACGACCATCGCGACCACGCGGTCGCCTTCCTTTAGCTTGACGCCCCTCACGCCGATGGAATTCCTACTGACGTCCCGGACGTGCATCACGGGGAACCGGACGGCTCTCCCACCGCTCTTGACGACCACCAACTCGTCCGGGGCCTTTACTTTCAGGACGTCGACGACCTCGTCTCCCTCGCGCAATCGGATTGCCTTGATCCCGCTGACGAGCGGACGCCCATAGCTGGAGAGGACCGTCCTCTTCACGATGCCTTGCCGCGTCGCGAACACGAGGAACTCGTCCGCCGAAAAGTCTCGCACAGGGATCATCGCGCTGATCGATTCCCCCGGATGGAGCCGTTCAAGCATGTTCACGATCGGCTTGCCGCGGCTGTACCTCGAACCCTTCGGGATTCGGAATGCCTTCAGCCAGAACACCTTTCCCGCGGTCGTGAAGCACAGCAGGGAGTCATGGGTGCTCGCGACAAACGCGTCGACGACGAAGTCCTCGTCTTTGGTCTGGATTCCGATCGTCCCCTTCCCGGCGCGGCCCTGCAACCGGTATTCGGACGGCGGAAGCCGCTTGACATAGTGACTGTTCGTGATGACGATGACGTTGTCCTCCTCGGGAATCAGGTCCTCGACTTCCATCTCCGCGGCTTGGACCTCGACGGTCGTGCGGCGTTCGTCGCCGAACTTCTCCTTCATCTCGAGCAACTCGGCCTTGATGATCTCCAAGATTCGCTGCCGGCTCGCGAGGATGGCCTCGAGGTCCTCGATCTTGGCGTTCAGGTCCCGCTGCTCCTGCCGCAGCTTCTCGATTTCGAGGCCCGTGAGCTGCCGCAAGGTCATCGCGAGGATTGCATTCGCTTGAGCCTCGCTCAGGAGGTAGCGGCTCATGAGGCCGCCTCGGGCCTCCTCGACAGTGCGGCTGTGACGGATGAGTCGGATCACCTCGTCGAGGTGGTCGACGGCGGTGATCAGCCCCTCGACGATATGTAGTCGCTCGCGCGCCTTCCGGAGGTCGCACTCCGTCCTCCGACGGACCATGAGCATGCGATGGTCGAGGTAGACCTGGAGTTCCTCCCGCAGGGAGAGGTACTTTGGCTTCCCGTCGACGAGGGCGAGGTTGATCACGCCGAACGTGGACTCCATCTGGGTGTGGTGGTAGAGCTGGTTCAGGACGACATCCTCGAGCGCGTCCCGCTTGAGCTCGAGGACGATCCGCATCCCATCCCGGTCGCTCTCGTCCCGCAGGTCCGTGACGCCCTCGATCTTTCTCGACTTGACGAGCAGGGCGATTGACTCGACCAGCGCGGACTTATCCACCATGTAGGGGATCTCGGTAATCACGATTCGGGCCTTGTCGCGGCCCGCTTCCTCGAAGTGCGCCTTCGCCCGGATCGAGATGAGCCCGCGGCCGCTGGTGTATGCGTCCGTGACCCCGCCGACCCCGTAGAGGATCCCACCCGTCGGGAAATCGGGTCCGCGGATGGGACCCGTCTCGGGATTGTACAGGTCCACGAGGTCGGCCTGCGGGTTTCCGATCAGGACGATCAAGGCGTCGACGACCTCATTCAGGTTGTGAGGCGGCATGTTCGTCGCCATCCCGACCGCAATCCCGCTCGAGCCGTTGACGAGCAGGTTCGGGAACTTCGACGGCAGGACGAGCGGTTCCTTCAGCGTCCCGTCAAAGTTGTCCATCCACTCGACGGTGTCCTTCTCGATGTCCTCGAGCATCGCCTCGGCGGTCTTCGCGAGACGGCACTCCGTGTACCGCATCGCGGCGGGCTCGTCCTCTGTGCTGCCCCAGTTTCCTTGGCCGTCGATCAGGGGGTAGTGAAGGGAGAAGTCTTGGACCATCCGGGCGAGCGCGTCGTAGACGGCGAGGTCGCCGTGGGGGTGGAACTTACCAAGGCAATTGTGGACGACCATCCCGTTTGCCACGAAGTTGTGGTCTCCGCTGATCGAGAGGTCGTAAGTAGGCTCGGATGGCGCTCGTCGCACGGACCGAACTCTTGCGAACCGAAGTTGTGCGACATCAATGAAAAAAAGCTTGTCGGCGAGAGGTGAGCCGATGTTCAAGAGTTTCGAACGCACCCCCCATTCGGTGACCTGACGGAGGTGCAGCGGCATCAGATCTAGGGTCGACGAGTACCGGATCTTGGTCCCGCCTGGCCAGGCGATCCCCTGTCGGAATTTTCTCCCAGAAATGTCGAGATACCACCCAGATCCCAGGTGCGCACGGCTAAGCTCGCCGAAGAGCACGTCGGATCCATAGGGAAGGATGTCTGAGGATTGTGGCAGGCGACGAACAGGACGCGGTAACTTCGCCGCTCGTATGCGTCGACTCTCCTTCGCCAAGTCTAGCTCTTCGACGAACGCTCCAGCCTCATCTCCGGTGATTTCCAGGTAATGGAAGCCCTGGCGAGCGCGGACCTTTCGTCCGTTGACCCAGCTCGCCCTTCGCCCGCTGGGACGCGTATAATATCTCTTTGCGTGGAAACCAAGGTGGTGCAGGAGAACTTGAAGTCGATCAATGAGCTCGCTCGAGACAGATCCATAATGGACGACGCGACGGCGTCCAGCGATGGAACCGTCCCCGTCAACGAGTCCGCTCAAGAATCCGAAGGCGACAGCACGCGGGGAACGGAGGATCTCACCTGGGATCGTCTTGGTCGAGGCCTTGAGTCCGTGAAGCCGAAATGTCCCGACCAAATAAGCGTTCACGGCATCCCGGCTCACACGCAGTACATACAATGTCCGGTAGCCCGAGTTCGCCGGTTTCTTCGTTTCCACGGATGGGCGATATCCGAACACCCGCGCGAGGACCGTTTGGACTCTCGCCACAACCTTTTTGTCGGACGAGACGAATCCAACGCGGACTCGCTTGCCTTCGTGGGAGGCAAAGCCGTCGGACATCAGGACCCCGAGGAGGTAGGCGAAATCGCGGTCGAGGCGCATCTGTTTCCCGTCCCACTCGGGCAGTCTCACTAGCTCAGTCAGGAAGGTGGGAAATTCGGAACGAAGCACTACCCATTCGCCCGGTCGGAGGTCCTTTGCCTTCCGCCAGGCAAAGGAGAGGTCGGGGTTTACGATCCGGAATTCTTGGGATTCCGTCGCCGTATTGTGTAGTTCGTTGTCGAGGGTAATTCGAACGAGAGGGCGCGGCGGCATCGTGTATAGCTCTGTGACTGCTCCTTGTCCGGTTTCAGTGTAGACGACGTCGCCGCGGCGAATATCTTGGATTGGAAGAAGGCCCCGTTCCGTCACGACGAGGGTGCCATGGACAAAGCACTCGCCGACCACGCGCGCGGCTTTCTTGTACTGGGACCCTGAACTCATCCCGGCCTCGTTCATCGAGTGGAGGATTCGCCGCTGGACGGGCTTCAATCCATCCCGCGCATCAGGCAGGGCGCGTCCGACGATGACTGACATCGCGTAATCGATGTAGGAGCGTTGAAGTTCGTCCTCGATCGGCTGGGGGACGATCCGCCGCACGGGCTGCGCTTGGTTTTCCTCCGGCATGGTCCACCTAGATATCCAAGTTCACGACTTCTTTCGCGTGCTCCTGGATGAACAGGCGCCGAGGTTCCACGGCCTCACCCATGAGAATGGAGAACAGAGCGTCGGCCGTCGCGGCGTCCTCGATCGTGACTTGCTTGAGAACCCGCCGTTCGGGGTCCATCGTCGTCTCCCAGAGCTCCTCCGCGTTCATCTCGCCGAGCCCTTTGTAGCGCTGGTAGACGACGCCTTTGTCCCCGAGCTGTCTCCCGAGTTCCTCTCGCTGGCGTTCCGAGTAGGCGTAGTAGGTCTCCTTGCCCTTCTTGATCTTGTAGAGCGGAGGCTGGGCCAGGTAGACAAACCCCGCATCGATGAGCGGTCGCATGTATCGGAAGAACAACGTCAAGAGCAGCGTCGTGATGTGCTGGCCGTCGACGTCGGCGTCCGTGAGCCCGATGCACTTGTGATACCGGACCTTGGAGACATTGAATTCGTCTCCGACGCTTGCTCCGATGGCCGTGATGAGCACACGGATTTCCTCGTTCTTGAGCATCTGGTCCAGCCGGGCCTTTTCTACATTCAGGATCTTGCCGCGTAGCGGGAGAATGGCTTGGAACTCCCGCCTTCGGGCTTGCTTCGCGCTCCCTCCCGCGCTCGGGCCCTCGACGATGAACAGTTCTGACTTCGCCGGGTCCCGTTCTTGGCAGTCCGCGAGTTTCCCTGGAAGGTTGAATCCCTCGAGCAACCCCTTGCGGCGCGTCAGCTCCCGTGCCTTCCGAGCCGCTTCCCGCGCCTGCGCCGCGAGGACTGCTTTGCCGATGCAGATCTCCGCGACCTTCGGCGTCTCGTTGAAGAAGTCCGTCAGCTTCTCGTAGACGATCGACTCAACGATCCCCTTCACGTCGGAGTTCCCGAGTTTCATCTTCGTCTGGCCTTCGAATTGCGGCTCCGGGAGCTTGAGGCTCAGGATTGCGGTGAGGCCTTCTCGGACGTCATCGCCCTCCAAGCTCTCTCCTTGTTTGAGGTACTTGTTGTCCTTCGCGTACTTGATGCACGCCCGTGCGAGGCCTGCCTTGAATCCAATCAAGTGCGTGCCGCCCTCAATCGTGTCGATGTTGTTGACGAACGTGAAGATCGATTCGTTGTAGCCGTCGTGGTATTGCATCGCGACCTCGACCAGGGTCCCGTCCGACTGCTTCGCGAACGTGATGGGGTCGGGGTGGAGGGGCGCCTTCGCGCGGTTGATCCACTTCACATACTCCGCGATTCCGCCGTTGTACTGGAATTCGTCCCCGCGGCCATGGACCTCGTCGGCGATGACGATGTGCAGGCCTGCGTTCAGGAACGCGAGCTCCCGCAGCCGCGTCGCGAGCGTCCCGTAGTCGAACTCGATCGTCTCGAACACCAGCGGATCGGGGCGGAACGTGATGGTCGTGCCCGTGCCCTTTGCGGGCCCAACGACCTCGAGGCCCGACGCCTTCTGCCCGCGCTCGAACCGCATCCGGCTCTCCTTTCCCTCGCGCCGCACGCGGACCTCGAGCCACTCGCTCAGGCCGTTCACGACGGACAAGCCGACGCCGTGCAAGCCGCCTGACACACGGTACATCTTTCGTTCGAACTTACCGCCGCTGTGCATCCGCGACAGGACGAGCTCGACGCCGGGCACCCCCCATTTCGGATGGATGTCCACCGGGATTCCGCGTCCGTCGTCCGCGACGGTCACGGATCCGTCGGCGTTGAGGATGACTTGGATGTTCTTGCAGAAGCCCGCCATCGCCTCGTCGATCGAGTTGTCGACGACCTCGTGGACGAGGTGGTGGAGGCCTCGGCTGTCGATCGAGCCGATGTACATCGCGGGCCGCTTCCGGATCGCCTGCAGGCCTTCCAGGACCTGGATTTGCCCGGCGTCGTAGGCGGCCTCTTCTACCATCTATTTCGCAACCTGTCAGAGCTCGTTCGGATGCCCTCTCGGAGCCCATCCCGGGGGATGCTCTCAGTATGCGGCGGGGTCTTATAAACATTCGGAGGCCAGTTTCTATGGAGAAAACGGGCCTCTTCGACGGGTCATTTTTGGGATTGTCGATTTATATAGGATAGCACGGTCTTTTTGGACCCTCGTTCTCGTCCCTGAGAACGTCGGATGGCGCCGCAAGAACCGGCCTCCCGGACGGGCCCTATTTTCTCTTCCAACGCACACCGTCGCGCGTGTCTTCCAGGACGAGGCCCAGGGCTCCCAGGGCCTCGCGGATCCGGTCTGCCGCGGCAAAGTCCTTGCGTTTCCGAGCATCCTCTCGGAGCGCCACGATCAGGTCCATCAGCCCCTCCACGAGATCGGCGCCGGCCGTGGGCGTCGGAAACAGCCCGAGGATGTCGCCGAAGGTCCGGAAGGCCGCCGCGGTCTCGTCGAGCGCCGCTCGTCCGGCCCCCGTCTCGGCCGCCTTGTTCACGGCGCGCGCGTACTCGAACACGGCCGCAATCGCCTCGCGGGTATTGAAGTCGTCCGACATCGCCGCATCGAAGTCCGCGAGGGCCTTCTTCGTCGCGGCGCGGAGCTCGCGATCGGCCTTGCTCGACTCCGGCGCCCGTCGGCGCTCCGCGTCCACGGTGCGGACCGTCTCGCGGAGCCGCTCGTACGAGCGTTTCGCCTCGTCGAGCAACTCCGGGGTGAAGTCGATCGGGCCTCGATACTGGATGTTCACGAGGAAGAAGCGGATCACGTCGGGCTCGTATTGCCGGAGTGCTGCCGTGACCGGCCAGAAGTTGCCGAGAGACTTGTGCATCTCCACGCCGCTCACCATGACCATCCCGGTGTGCAGCCAATACCTCACGAACGGGGTGACGCCCGTGTACGACTCCGCCTGGGCGATCTCCGCCTCGTGGTGCGGGAACAGGAGCTCCGTCGCGCCGCCATGGAGGTCGTACTGCGGCCCGAAGTGGCGGATCGTGATCGCGGTGTCCTCGATGTGCCATCCGGGTCGGCCTTTGCCCCACGGGCTGTCCCACGCCGGTTCCCCGGGCTTCTGCGCTCTCCAAAGGACGAAGTCCGCCGGATGGCGCTTCCGCTCCTCAATCGCGACACGCGCCCCCGGGCGGAGTTCCTCGACCTTCTGCCCGCTCAGCTTGCCCCAGCCCGAGAACGTCGTCGTATCGAAGTACACGCTCCCGTCCTCCGCGCGGTACGCGTGCCCTTTCGCGATCAGCCCCTCGATTTGCTCGACGATCTCGTCGATGTAGTCCGTCGCGAACGCGTACACGTCGACGGACGTGCACTGCAGTCGCGCCATGACGCCGAGGTACTCCGCGAAATACTGCCCGACGATGTCGGTCCACGTCCGGCCGGTCGACTTCATCTTCTCGATGATCCGGTCCTCGATGTCCGTGACGTTCTGCAAGTAGAACACATGGAACCCCTTGTGGCGCAGGTAGCGCGCGACGACATCGAACGCGACGTACGTCTTCGCGTGGCCCATGTGGGTCTCGTCCTGTGGCGTCAAGCCGCAGACGAACATCGAGACGCGGTTGCCATGGAGCGGGGCGAAAGGCTCCTTCTTTCGCGTGAGGCTGTTATACACTCGGATCGACATGGCGCGGTGCGCATCTGGGAAGCCGCGTATTAAGGTTCGCGACTTCGCCGCCGGCACGCCGCCGTTTGTCAACCCGAGACGATTCGGCGCGGAACCATTATCGTCCGCGCGGCGGCATCCTCGGTCCGGACATGGCGGGCTCGTTCCCCCACCCGCGTGCCTCGCGCACGGCCGGATGGCCCCGAGAGTTGCAGCGGGCGTCCCTGCTGCTCGGCACCGGCGCGGTGCTATTCTGGATCTCGTTCGTGGTCGGCCGCTGGATCGTCGTCGTGCCCTCCTTCGGCCCGACGTACGTCGACCTAATCCTCGCCTGGGTCGCGGTGGTGTTGCATGTGTCGGCGTGGCCGGACCTCTGGATCGGGCTGCGACACCTCCGCTCCCGCGACCCGAAGGAAGGCGACGCGACCGTCGCATGGCGGGCCTTCCTGCTGACGTTAGGATTGGTCCTCGCCGCGGTCGTCGCGCTCCCGCTGCAGTATCACGCGATCGCGTCGACTGACGCGTGGCTCATCGCGGTGTACGTCACCGCGTTCCCGTACCTCGCATGGACCTTCGTCCCCGTCCTCGCCCTCCATGCGATCCTGTTCGGGCGCGTCGCGAACTACCTCGATCCTCGATCCCGCTACCTGATCGACGCGGGAGCGCTCGTCCTCTTCGCGGTCGCGGCCGCGACGACGGCGGTGATCTTGCAGAATCCCGGGGCCACGGCGTTCGTCCGGTCCTGGGGCGTCGGCCGCGGCATTCTCCCGGCGGCGGCTCTCGCGGGGTACGGCCTCGTCGCGATCGGCTTGACGGTCGACGCGACGACGGTCTGGCCCCGAATCCGGTCGTGGACGCCGCAGCGGGTCCGCTGACCTCCGTTAGCCGAGTGCCCGTCCGAGGTCCTCGGTCAGGTCCTGCACGTCCTCGAGGCCGACGGAGAACCGGACGAGTCCGTCCGTGATGCCTTGCTTCTCCCGCTGCTCCTTGGGCACGCTCGTGTGGGTCATCGAGGCGGGATGCTCGATCAGGGACTCGACCCCGCCGAGGCTCTCCGCGAGGAGGATGACCTCGAGCCGCTTCAGGCGTTCGACGAGGCGGGTCGGGTCGCGCAGCTCGAAGCTGAGCATCCCGCCGAACCGCCGCATCTGCTTCTTCGCGATCCCGTGGCCCGGGTCGTCGGGGAGGCCCGGATAGTGGACCTTCGCGACCGCTTTGTGGTCCTTCAGGAATTTGGAGAGGGTCTCTGCGTTGTCGCAGTGGCGCTCCATACGAACCGGCAGCGTCTTGATCCCACGCAATGTGAGCCAACAGTCGAAGGCGCTGGGGACGGCGCCGAGCGCGTTCTGTGAGAATTTGAGTTTCTCGTGGATGTCGTCCCGGTTCATCACGAGGGCGCCTCCGAGGAGATCCGCGTGACCGCCGAGGTACTTCGTCGTGCTGTGCACGACCAGGTCGACGCCCAGGGCGAGCGGATTCTGGAGCGCCGGCGAGGCGAACGTGCTGTCGCACACGCTCAGGGCCTCGTGTGCTTTCGCGATGAAGGCAAGCTCCTTCAGGTCGACGACTTTCATGAGCGGGTTCGTTGGAGACTCTATCCAGAGGATCCGAGTCTCCGGTCGGAACGCGTCCTCCACGTCGACGAGGTCTCGAAGGTCGAGGAAGGTCGACTCGATCCCGTATTGACTCATGATCCGCGTGAAGATACGATACACCCCGCCATAGCAGTCGTCGGTGACGAGGACGTGATCGCCCTTCTTCAGGAGCGTGAGGACGTTGGTAATCGCACCCATGCCGCTCGAGAACGCCAGGGCATGCTTCCCGTTCTCCAGCGCGGCGAGGCTCTGCTGCAGGGCGTCTCGCGTCGGGTTGGCGCTCCGCCCATACGCGTACGCGTCCTGGCCCTTGCGCGAGTACGTCGACGTCGCATAGATTGGCGGTGTGACCGCGCCGGTCCGCGGATCCGGCTCTTGGCCCGCATGGATTGCTTTCGTGGCAAAACGCATTCGATCGCCGTGGGCGGAGTCGCACCCCGAGGGTAAAGACCTTGCTACGCGCGGCCGGCCAGGTACTCGATCACGTCGATGCGGGTGATGATTCCCTCGAACCGATTTTCCTTTCCGATGACGACCGCGGGGCTCCCGCGCATCAGGAGCTTGTACACCTGCTCCAGGTCGGCCCCTGGCCCGACGATCGGGAACGGTTTCTCCATCACTTTTGCAACGTAGTCGTCGTACAACTTCGGATTCTCGAGGAGCGCCTTCATGAGGACCTCCTCGCGCAGGCTCCCCACCATGATCCCTGTGTCGACCACGGGGAGCTGCGACACGTTGTACTGCCGCATCATGTCCGCCGCCTCGCGGACCTTCGCGGCGACGTCGATCGTGATCACGCCCGGGATCGTCCGCTCCTTCGCGCGGAGAATCGTCATGAGCGGCGCGACGGGTTCCTCGAGGTACCCCTGCTCCTTGAGCCACTCCTCGTTGTGGGCCTTCGACAGGTACCGCTCTCCGGTGTCCGGCAACAGGACGACGAGGACGTCTCCTTTCCCGAGCGTCTCCGCGATGCGCCGTGCCGCGACGACGGCGGCACCGCTCGAGCTGCCCGCGAGGATCCCTTCCTCCCGTGCGAGCCGACGGGTCATGAGGTACGCCTCCTTGTCGCCGACCTTCACGATGTCATCGATGACGTCGAACCAAGTGGACTCGGGGACGAAGTCCTCGCCGATACCCTCGATTTTATATGTATGAGGTTTAATTATATCCTTCTTATAGAAATAATCCTTGAGGATCGAACCGAGCGGGTCGACGCCGATCACGCGGACGCGGGGGTCCTTCTCCTTGAGGTATTTCCCGGCGCCGCTGATCGTCCCACCCGTGCCCATGCCGCACACGAAGTGCGTTACCTTGCCGTCCGTGTCCCGCCAGATTTCGGGTCCTGTCGTCGCATAATGCGCTCGCGGGTTCGCCTGGTTCGCGTACTGGTTTGGCAGGATCGAGTTCGGCGTCTCGCGGTGGATCCGCTCCGCGACCCGGTAGTAGGACTCCGGGTGGTCCGGCGGCACCGCGGTCGGCGTGACGACGACGCGGGCGCCGAGCGACTTGAGGAGGTCGATCTTCTCGCGGCTCATCTTGTCCGGCATCGTGAAGACGGCGCGGTAGCCCCGGATCGCCGCGACCATGGCGAGCCCGAGGCCCGTGTTCCCGCTCGTGGGCTCGATGATCGTGCCCCCCGGCCTGAGGAGCCCTTTCTTCTCCGCGTCCTCGATCATCGCCTCGCCGATCCGGTCCTTCACGCTCCCGCCCGGGTTCATCATCTCGAGTTTGGCGAGGGCGAGGCACGGCACGTCGGCCATGATCCGGGGGAGCTTGACGAGCGGGGTGTTGCCGATTGTCTCGAGGATGGTGTTGAAGTACCGCACGGTGGGCGTCCCCCGGCACCAAAGGAGGGACGTTATAAGAACGTGCGCGCGGGATGGGCGGGATTCCTCCCATCGGGGCCGTCGAGGTCAGGCCGCGCGCGGCCGGTCGCGCGTGACATGCCGGGGGAGGGAGTCGAACCCCCAGGAAACCGATCTGCAGTCGGTCACATTAGCCGCTCTGTCACCCCGGCGCAGGACCGCACATCCGGGGTGACGTAATTGAAACTTTGCCGGTCCTCCCGAGGCGGACGGCCGAGGTCACAATCGAAGCGGGCAACCGTTAACGGTCTTCAGTCCGGCGGGCCTCTCTTCGACACCGATGCCGTGCAGCGCGCGGGATCTCCTCGCCGTCGGGAACGGTCGCGCCTAGGCGTTCGGAGCGCACCGACGGGGGTTTCATCATACAGTCGGGACGAAGCTATTTATCCACTCCCGGGTGTCGCACCGCTAGTGGCAGAACTGAAGACGATCACCGACACCGTGCACGGCACGATTCGGCTCGAACCGCTGACGCTCGATTTGCTCGAGACGCTCGAGCTCCAGCGTCTCAACTCGATTCGCCAGCTCGGGCTCACGTACCTCGTCTTCCCCGGGGCGAACCACTCCCGCGTCGAGCACTGCCTCGGTGTTGGCCATGTCGCGGGGGAGATGGCGAAGGCTCTCGAGCTCTCGGACGACGAGCGCAAGCTCGTCCAAGCCGCCGGCCTGTTGCACGACGTCGGCCATGGCCCGTTCTCGCACACGCTCGAGCATGTCCTCAGCCGCGAGCTCGCCGTGGACCATATGCACCTGACGCAGCGGATCATCACCGGCCAGGACGACAACGTCGCTCCCGAGGATCGGAAGGCCTTCCCCGATGTCCTCCGGATCCATCAGGTCCTCACGAAGCACGGCGTCGATCCGGACGCGGTGGCCGCCTTGATCCGCGGCCCGGCGGAGCGAGGATATGCCCGGCTGGTGCCCGGCAGCCGCCGCGAGCCCACCCGGTACCTCGCGCAGATCATCCACAGCCCGATGGACGCGGACCAGATCGACTACCTCATGAGGGATGCCCACTACACCGGCGCCGCCCACGGGATGATCGACTTCTCCCGGCTTCTGCAGACGCTCCGTCGCCACGACGGCGAGATCGCCCTGGACCGGAAGGGACTGCCGGCGCTCGAGGGGATGCTCGTCGCTCGCGGCCTCATGTACTCCTCGGTGTACTTCCACAAGACGGTCCGGATCGCGGAGCAGATGCTCGCGCGGGCGGTCGAGCGCTCCGACGCGCCGATCGGGGAGATCCAGAAGATGGTCGACCACGAACTCTTGGGTTGGCTGACGCACCAGGGGCCGCTCCAGCGGGAGATCGCGCTTCGACTGAAGTACCGGAAGTTGTACAAGCGCGTCGTCTCGTACGACCGGGACGAGCTGACGGAGTCCGCGCGGGACGCGCTGTCGTCCTTCAAGGATGCGTCGGAGCGCCGCCGCGTCGAGGATCGGATCGCGAGGCGCGCGGGAATCAAGCCGGGTCACGTGATCATCGACGTCCCGTTGCCGGAGCTGCTACTGAGCGAGCCGCGTATCGCGAAGACGGAAGTCCCAATCTTGGACGGGGACTCGGCCAAGGCGTTTTCCAAGGTGAGTCCCCTCGGTCGCGCGCTCCAGGTCCGGCAAGTCGTCGACTGGGTCGTGATGGTCGCAGCGCCCGCCGCCACGACGTCCGCCGTCCGCAAGGCGGCCGCATCGTCGCTCTTCGCGTGATGCTCGAACGGCGGATTCAATCGCGTTTGTCAATCCGGCAGACGCTCGTCGGACAACATTTAAATAGCGTCTCCCCGGATACGAGCCCATCTTGCGGGATGGGATGAACTCGCAGGCGCTGCAGGTGACGGAATGAACTCGATGCTAGAGGACGTGCTCGCCCGGGAAGGGAGCGCACCCGCGTTCGAAGACAGTCGCGTCGACGCCGAGCTCGAAGAGATGCTCAGCAAGATGCGGACGAACATCAAGATCATTGGACTCGGCGGTGGCGGCTGCAACACCATCTCTCGAGTGTACAACGAAGGCATTGTCGGCGCGGAGCTGTTCGCCTGCAACACGGACGCGCAACATCTCTTGCACATCGCCTCCCCGAAGAAGGTCCTCCTCGGTCGGCGGATCACCAAGGGGCTCGGGGCCGGCGCTCTGCCGCAGATCGGCGAAGAGGCCGCCCGCGAGGCCGAGGAGGAGCTCCGGGGAATCGTCCAGGGCTCGGACATCGTGTTCGTGACGTGCGGCCTCGGCGGCGGCACGGGGACCGGCAGTTGCGGCTACGTCGCTCGGCTCGCGAAGGAGATGGGCGCCCTCACGATCGCGGTCGTCACACTTCCGTTCCGAGGCGAAGGCAAGTTGCGGATGGAGAGCGCCGAGTGGGGATTAGAGCGACTGCGGGACGCCGCGGACACGGTCATCACGATCCCGAACGACAAGCTCCTCGATCTCGTGCCGCGACAGAGCTTGAACCTCGCGTTCAAGTTCGCGGACGAGGTCCTGATGCGCTCGATCAAAGGTCTCACGGAGATCATCACGAAGCCCGGCCTCGTGAACCTGGACTTCAACGACGTGAAGACGATCATGAAGGGCGGCGGCGTCGCGATGATCGGCCTGGGCGAGAGTCAGGCGGTCGGCGACAACCGTGCGGTCGAGGCGATCGAGGAAGCGATCAACTCGCCCCTCCTCGAGGTCGACGTCTCGACGGCTCACGGCGTCCTGATCAACGTGACCGGGGGCAACGACATGACGATTTCCGAGGCGGAGCGCGTCGCGGAGGTCGTCCAATCGAAGGTCTCTCCGACTGCGCGGATTATCTGGGGCGCGACCGTGGACCCGTCTCTGGAGCACACCCTCCGCGTGATGCTCGTCGCCACGGGCGTGAAGTCGAAGCAGATCGTCGGGCGCCGCGATCCGGCGGAAGAGCGGGCCCGGGTCGGCATCGACGTGATTCGCTAGCCGCGAGGTTCCGATTGCCCTGACGACCGTGTGCGGCCCAAGACGCCGTTCGCAACCCTTATAACCGGCACGCTCTTACGCGAGAAGCGAAATTACTCCTCCAGCCGCGAGGCTATTCCCGGAGGCCCGGATCATGGATTCGATCGTCAAGGAGGTCGTCACCCGGTCGGGTGGAGAACCTCGGGTGCCCGAGTCCCCCACACAGTTCCTCGGCGTCGGTGCCGAGGACGCCGAGCTCGAACGGATCCTCGCGAGCCTCCGCACGAACATCAAGATCCTCGGGATTGGGGGCGGCGGCTGCAACACGATCGACCGACTCGTCGAAGCCGGAATCGTGGGCGCGGAGCTGTACGCCGCGAACACGGACGCGCAACACCTGTTGACGATCCGCTCGCCGCACAAGCTCTTGTTGGGCCGGCGCGTGACCCGTGGACTCGGCGCGGGCGCTTTGCCGCAAGTCGGCGAAGAGTCCGCGCGGGAAGCGGCCGACGAAATCCGTTCCGTCGTGCAGGGCGCCGACATGATTTTCATCACGTGTGGCCTCGGGGGCGGCACGGGCACGGGCGGTGCCCCGGTCGTCGCGCAGCTTGCGAAGGAGGCCGGCGCGCTGACGATCGCGATCTGCACGTTCCCCTTCCGAGCCGAGGGCGCGATTCGCGCGGAGAACGCGGAGTTCGGCCTGGAGAAACTCCGGAGCTTCGCCGACACGGTCGTCGTGATCCCGAATGACAAACTGCTTGAACTCGTCCCGCGTCTCGCGTTGAATGCGGCATTCAAGGTCGCCGACGACGTCCTGATGCGGGCGATCAAGGGGATCACCGAAGTGATCACGAAGCCCGGACTCGTGAACCTGGACTTCAACGATATCAAGACGATCATGAAAGGGGGCGGCGTAGCGATGATCGGACTCGGGGAGAATGACCGCGACGACCGCGCGGAGGCGGCGATCGAAGAGGCGATTAACTCGCCCCTGATCGACGTCGACATCAGCCACGCGACCGGCGCCCTCGTGAACGTGACGGGCGGGAACGACATGAGCGTCTCCGAGGCCGAGAAGGTTTCCGAGATCGTGCAGGGCCGCATCGCGCCGAACGCCCGCATCATCTGGGGTGCGGCGATCGACCCGAGCCTCGAGCACAAGATCCGCGTCATGCTCATCCTGACCGGAGTGAGGTCGAAGCAGATCCTCGGACCCGGGGAACACCCGAGGGCGCCCCACGCGGGCGTCGACATCGTGAGGTGAGGACCGTGGCGGACATCGTGGACCGGAGCTGGGAAGTCCAGCGGCGGATCGAGGAGCGGGTGAAGCGGCTCGGGAAGGGCCGGTTCGGCCGCGTCCTCAAGATGGCCCGCAAGCCGACGTCGGACGAGTACTCGAAGGTCGTCTTGATTACCGGCCTCGGGATCGTCGCGATCGGCGCGCTCGGGTTCGTGATCTACCTCGTCATGCGCTACGGGCCGGACGCGATTCGCCGGCTCTTCGGGATCGTGGGCTGACATGGGTCTTCTCGACGACCTCTCGAAGCGGGAGCCAAAGTCCGAGCCAAAGGCAGAGCCCGTCGCGGGCCACTACGGCGTGAGGCTCGAGCTGAAGGAGGAGAAAGTCTCGCTGACCGCCGGTCAGACGCGGGAGTACGACGTCCTCGTGACGAATAACGGCACGGAGGACGACACGATCCGGATCAAGGTCGACTTGGTCTACAATTCGGAGCTGCCCGACCCACCCGAGTGGACCGCGAAGCTGTTCGGCGTCGAGGAGAAGGTGTGGGACGTCACGTACACGAAGATCACGGAGAAAGAGTTCCTGCTCATCGCGGACGGGCAGCGGGAGATCACCCTGACGGTCACGTGCCCGAAAGGCGCGCGGTACGGGGACCGCCTGAACGTCGTCGTGAACGCGATCTCGAAAGGGGATCCCGGCGTCTTCGATGCAAAGACGCTGAGCTTCAGCGCCCGCCAAGCGATCCTCGCCGTCAAGTCGTCGATCGGCCATGAACGGGCCGTCGCGGACGCGATTTACGCCCGGGCGAAGGCGAAAGACCTTGGCGTCTTTTCGATCCTCGTGCCCGCGAACTTCCGCGGATACGTCTACGTCGAGTCGATGAACCCGGACCGCCTCGAGGAGATCGTCCGCGGCCTCCGTCGCGCGCGCGGCGTCGTAAAGGGCGAAGGCGAATCGACGGGCATCGGATTCTCGGAGATCGAGGCGTACCTGACGCCGAAGCCGATCGTCAGCGGGATTATGGAGGGCGACATCGTCGAACTCGTCGCCGGTCCGTTCAAGGGCGAGAAGGCTCGGGTGATGAAAATCGACGAGACGAAAGAGGAGATCACGGTCGAACTGTTCGAGGCGATGGTCCGGATCCCCGTGACCGTGCGGGGCGACAGCGTCCGCGTGTTGCAAAAGGAACAAGAGAAGTGACTCGTCCTCTCAAGCCACGGGGGGAACGGAGCGGTAGATCCTCCACGCGGTCCATGCCTGCCACACGAGTGCGGCGTACACGACGACGTGCTCGAGCAGCCGGTTGCTTGTGGCGAGGAACGCGACCGCGGCGGCCACGGTGATCCCGGCGAGGTA
>DASWDU010000009.1 GCA_036395115.1 Thermoplasmata archaeon
GAGGAGGCGACGAAGGTCGGGTACGACAACATCCTCGACATCATCGCGATGGGGTTCGACCCCAAGCTCACGAGGATCTTTCTCGACACGGAGTACATCCGCCACCTCTATCCGATTGCGGTCGAGGTCGCGAAGCGGATCACGTACTCGACCACACAGGCGGTCTTCGGATTCGAGAACTCGAACAACATCGGGGAGATCTTCTACACGAGCATCCAGGCGGCCCCGGCGTTCCTGCCAACGGCCGAGAAGGGGAAGCCGGTCCCCGTCCTGATCCCGTGCGGGATCGACCAGGACCCGCACTTCCGCATTGCAAGGGACGTCGCGCCGAAGCTCGGCTACCCGAAGCCCGCGCTAATCCACAACAAGCTCCTCCCGAGCCTCCTCGGGCCCGGCGGCAAGATGTCCGCCTCGATCCCGGAATCGAGCATCTTCACGACGGACTCGGAGGCCCAGGCGAAGCGGAAGGTCATGAACGCCTTCACCGGCGGCCGCGCGACGGTCGAGGAGCAGCGCCGCCTCGGCGCGAATCCCTACATCTGCTCGATCTTCGCGCAGTACAACTACATCTTCGAGCCCGACGACGGCCACCTCGCCGAGGTCGAGCGGACGTGCAAGAGCGGCGAGCGTCTCTGCGGGGACTGCAAGGCGGAGCTGTGGGAGAAGGTCCGGCCGTGGCTGAAGGCGCACCACGCTGCGCGGGAGAAGGCGAAGTCTCACGTCGAGGAGTTCATCGTCCGCGACTGATCACGCCAGGATGCGCGTCACCTTGAAGCCGTTGTCGAAGACGAGGGCGTGGTAGCCCGTATCATGACGGCTTCCCCGCATCTTGACGACCCGGAGCTGGCGCTGCATGCCGAAGTCGCCTTGGCGCGCGAGCCGCAGGTGCACGATGCCATCGACGAGGTAGTCTTCCTTGTGCTTCGCGAAGGCGGCCCGCCGCGGGTCCGAGCCCGCCACGTCCGTCGGCAGCTCCCCGAGCAGGAACGCCGTGCACCGGAGGTCCCGCAGCCAGCGAATCAGGGAGAACATCTCCCGGCGCGGGTCGCGGAACTTCGCGAGGATCTCGAGCGCATCGAGCGAGTCCAAAACGAGCAGCCGGTAGTCAAAGGACTTGCGGATCCCCTGCGCGTAGAGCTTGAAGAGGTCCATCCACGGTTGCTCGGAGTACCCCGCCATCTTCTTCCGGAGGGTGCCCAGGTCGAGCAAGCTCAGATTCGCGCTCACCGCGTCGTGCCGGTAGCCGAGGCCTTCCGTGTGGTCGAGCAGGCTCCCACGGGCTTGCTCCAGCGAGATGTACAGCCCTCGCGCGCCGTCGAGCGCGTTCGTGTGGAGGATGTGGTACGTCAGCGAGGTCTTCATCGTGCCCGGCGCCCCGGAGACGAGGACGAGGTTCCCCTCAGGGATGCCGCCACCGAGGAGCTCGTCGAGCCCTTCGACGTTCGTGGCGATGCGCCTCATGTCCCGTTCTCCACGATGAGTTCCAGCCGCTGCCGGATCGTCTCGATCTGCCTCTGGATCCGGTCTCGTTCCTGCGGCACGTCGACGACGTCCGCGAGGGCGCCGAGGTCCACGGACGACCGGTCCGCGATCCGGACGATATCGGCCCTCCGCAGGTCCTCCGGGCGGATCCCGAGGCGGTCGAGTTGGCTGCGGAGGACGGCCTCGCCCGCGTCGCCGAGCTGCTCGACGAAGACGGCGCGGGCCTTCTCGAACAGCGGTTCTCCCTCGACGATGGCATCCGCGGCCGCGAACAGTTCGTCGATTTCCTTGCCTTTCCAATAGTCGGCGGCGGTGACGAGGAGCTCGGCATCCGTTCGGAGCTTCGACCGGGACGGCCACTCTCCGCGCGCGAGGTCCTCGGGGCGTTGCGCCTCGAACGATTCCAGGAGGTCCGCCGCCGCATCGGACTGCGACCGGAGGCCGTGGGCGCCGCTCCCGTCGACGGCTCCGGAGAGTTCGGAGAGCGCGCGCCGGAGGAATGCGACGAGCGCGGGGACGTGATCGGCGGTGATGTCAGCGCGCCGAAGGCCGTGGGCGCGACCGAACGAATCGAGGAGCCGCGAGGCCGCGGAGCCGAACGATTGTAAGAGGATCGCCTCGAGCTCCGTCGCCGGATCCGGGAGGTTCCACCAAGGAAGCTCGCGATCGTGGAGCGAACTCCGCTCGGCTTGCGTGAGGCGGCTCGTAGAAAGCACCACGGTCGAGTGCGTCTCCCGCGCGACGTATCGGAGGCGGACGATCGCCTCGAGCACGGCGCTCCATCCCGAGAGGACGGAGAGGCCCGCGGTGTCCTCGAGCACGACGAGGCCTCCGGGAGACGCCGCGAGGAACTCCGAGGCGGTCGTCAGCGCGCGCAACGCGGCGTGGCGCCCGGGGACGATCGACGCGAACGTGGCGCCCCCATTTGAGGGCGGAGGCGTCCGTCCGAGGATCAACGTCGGTCGTCCGAGACCGGATTCCTCGAGCGCGCTCCGAATCGCGTACGTCGGGCGGTCCTCGTCGAAGACGAGCACGTCTCCGCCTCGGAGCGAGCCGGCCCCGGATCGTCGGGGACGCATTCGCGGAGCGACCGGGAAGGGATCCGCCCGCAATGCGACGACGGCAAAGGCGACGAGTGCGACCGGAGCGGCGAGGTTTACGCCCGCGATGATCGGCTCGCCGAGCGCCTCGAGTTCGTACGTGTACACGGGACCGGCGATGATCAGGGCGACAACGCCGAGCGCCAGCCAGAACGACGGCGCGGCGAAGAGCCGGCTCGTGAGCCGAACGTAGAGCGTCTCCGCGAGACCGATCCCGAGGCAGAGGACCATGAAGCCGCCAAGGACGCTGCCTTCGTACGCGGTCGACGCCGTCCAGGCTTGCGACGGCGCGAGGAAGGCGAGGGCCGGGACCGGCGCGAGGAGGAGGAAGGCGGCGCCGCGGCGTCGGGGCAGCGTCTCCCCGTGGATCAGGCCGAGCACCAGGATGGCCGTGAGGGCGTTCGAGAGCAACATCGTCCCGAGGACGGCTTGGTCCCACGCCGCCGGGAGGGCTCCCTCGGCGGTCCCGACCGCGGCGGTGCCCGCGACGACGAACGAGAGGGCGCACGCGGCGTACGTCGCCTGGAGCCAGCGTCGGCGTCCACGGATTGCCATGAGCGCGAGGAGGGCGGCATCGGCGACGAGGCTCCCGACCGCCGCGACGTCGAGAGGGTTCAACGGCCCGCCCCCAGCGCGCGGACATCGAGGATCGTCACGAGATCGGACGGACGCCACCGCCAGCGCGCCGCGCCGGCGTCCCGGAGCTCGGCGGCGGTGCGGTATCCCGCGTCCCGGGCCTCCTCGTCCGTAAGGTCCGAGAGGAACGCCCGGCGCGCGTCGACCAGGAGGACGCGGGCGAACTCCGGCCCCGTGTCGTACGTGGCCCGGAGGACGTGCCCCACGGCGGGGAACGACGTCCCCTCCGAGGGCCGAACCAGCAGGCGAGCGACCTTCCGCAGCAGGCGGTCTCCCTCCTCGAGGGTGCAGGTGATCTCGCCGGCGGGCCGGCCGCGGGGCAACTCGCCCGACATCGCGAGGCGGGCCGCCCAGATCACGAGGAACGTGACGAAGCCGCCGATGATCAGGAGGTTCGTGAAACCGATTTGGTAGAACTCGCGGTGGTACCAGAAGCCCGCCACGAGGACGAGCGACAAGAAGAAGAGGAAGACGGACCGGACGACGAGGACGCGGAGGCGATCGTTCATCCGCTCACCCGATCGCGCGCGCGACCTCGAACCGGCCGTTCTCGAAGAGCAGCGTGCGGTCGTCGCTGTCCTGGTTCACGCTCCGCATCTTGACGCACTGCACCCGCCGCTGGTACGCGACGTCGGTGACGGGCTCGAGTCGCAGGTGGAGGATGCCGTCCGCGAGGAACTCCTCCTCGAGGGCGGTCGACCGGCCTTCGAGGGGCGGCTCCTCGGAGATGAGGAGGCTCGTGACGCCGAGATCCCGAAGCCATTCGAAGAACGCGAACGTCTCGACCCGGCGGTCCCGGAACTCGAGGATGAGCTCGAGGGCGTCCCACGAGTCCAGCGCGAGCAGCTGGACGTTCCGCCGCTTCCGGACTTCGAGGATCTTTCCTTTCAGGACGGCGAGGAGCGCTTGGTCCCGGCTCGCCGTCGCGTCCGTCATCGCGCCGACTTTCGAGACCATCTCCTCGAGATGCTCCCGGCCTCGGCTCAGGTCGAGGATCGGGAGGGCGTCCGAGACCGACGTCGCCTTGAGTCCCAGGGACGCGACGTGCTCCAGGAGGCTCCCTGCGCTCTGCTCCAGGGTCACGTACAGGCCCGGGACGCCGGCGAGGGCGTTGTGGTACAGGACGTAGTAGGCGAGGGACGATTTCATCGTGCCGCTCGCGCCGCGGATCAGGATGACGTGGCCCTGGGGGATGCCGCCCCGCAAGACGTCGTCGTCGAATCCGCGGATGTGCGTCTTGACGAGGGCCCGGGCCATCGACGCCGCCTCACGGGCTCATGGCCCGCGTCACGCGGAATCGGCCGTCGTCGAGGACCATCGCCAGGTAGCCGGTCTCGTGGCGCGTGCCGCGCATCTTCACGACCCGCAGCCGCCGCTGCGCGTCGAGGTCGGAGACCATGTGCATCCGCAGATGGATCACGCCGTCCGAGAGGAAGTCCTCGTCCCAGCGTCCCTGGAGGACGTGGCCCGCGATCATCCAATCGGGGCGCTCCGTGATCACGAAGCTCGTGAGGTCCTGGTCCCGCAGCCACTCGAACAGGCGGTACATCTCCCGGCGGCGGTCTTTGAACTTCGCGAGGACTTCGAGGGCCTCGAGCGAGTCGATCGCGAGGAGGTCGAGGCCGCGCTGCGCCTGGATCGACGCGATGCCCGCCTGGAGCGCCTCGATCCAGTCCGGCCGCTCGCCGAGCAGGGTGGAGGCGGTCTTCGGGTCGAAGACGACGAGCGATCCGCGCGGCACATCGAGCTTCAGCCCGAGCGATCCCATCTGCTTGAGCAGGCTCGACGTCCGCTCCTCGAGGCTCAGGTAGAGGCAGTGGAGCCCTTCGCGTGCCGCGTTCTGGAGCAGGATCGAGAACGCCAACGAGGACTTCATCGTCCCGGGGGAGCCCTCGATGAGGACGACGTGACCCCACGGGACGCCCCCCTCGAGCGTGGGGTCGAGGCCCTCGACGAAGGTGCGGACGCGCGGAGGGCGGGCCGCCTTCTTCGGCGCGGGGGTGGGGACCGGACCCGCCGATTTCGGGCCCGGCGTCGGTGTCTCGGCCTCGGTCGGCGGCCCGACGACGTCTTCGAGGTCGACGAGCAGGTCCGCCGGGATCGCGTCGAAGGTCGCCGCGGGGGAATCGGCCTCGGGCGTCGGCTCCGAAGCCGGGGCCTCCGGGGTGGCCTCCTTCAACGCCGGGACCTTCGCCTCGAGTTCCTGCCGCTTCGCGAGCGCCCCGCGGTGGTCCGGCTTGAGTTCGAGGACCCTCGCGAAGCTCTTCATCGCCTCGGAGAGGTTCTGGAGGGACTCCAAGACGGCCCCGCGCTCCGCCCAGGTGTCCGCGTGGGCGGGGTTGATGCGCGATGCGCGGTCCAGAACGGCGGCGGCGGTCGGCAAGTCGTCGATCGCCTTCAGGACGCGTGCGAGGCCGAGCCACGCCTGTTCGTCGCTCGGGCTCAGCTCGAGGGACCGCAGGTACCCGACGGCGGCCTTGTAGGGTCGTTCGGTGCGGAGGTACGCCTCGGCCAGGAGGATCCACGACCGTCGGTCTTCGTCGTCGCGCGAGATCGCCTTCAACAACGGCTCGATGGCGTCGTCGAATCGCCGGTCGCGCAGGAGCGATACGGCGGATTCGAGCGAGCCCTCCGCCTCCCGACGCCCGCGGTCCGTCGGAGGCGGCCGTGCCTTCCCGGGGACGTACGGCTGGAAGCGCTGGCCGTCCGCCTGCGCCTTGGTCCGGATTTGGTCGATCGCCGCCGCAATTACGTCGGAGTTGTCTTCGATCGGGACCTCCGGAGGCGGGGTCACCTCGATGACGGTCGCCGTTTCGGGCGCGCCCGGGCCCTCCGGTCGGGCGGACGAGCCCTTGCCCACATCCCCGATCAGGGCGGTGAAGACCTCTCCGCTCATGACCCGTTGCAAGACGACCGGCGGGCGAACCGCGGCGCGGGCGGGGCCCTCTCGCAGCTTGCGGCCGCAGACCCGACACACGGCGGCGTCGGGCTTGTTCACCGAGCAACAACCGGGACACGGGAACGGTTCGGCCATCGTTCACCTAGGGGCTGATGACGGAGGTGACTTGGAACCGGCCGTCCTCGAACACAAGCGCGGAAAATCCCGTCTTGTGGTGGGACCCGCGCATCTTCACGATCCGGATCCGCCGCTGCACCTCGACGTCCGTGAGGGCGTGCATCTTGAGCTCGAGGATGCCGTCCGCGAGGAACGTCTCGTCGCGGCGCGGTCCCGGCGCCTCGATCCCGAAGAACGGCGCCTCGGACGCGGCTTCCGCCAGGACGACCGTCGTCGCGCCGAGGTCCCGCAGCCATTCGAAGAACCGGAAGAGCTCGGTCCGCCGATCCTCGAACTTCGCGAGGACTTCGAGGGCCTCGAGCGAATCGAGGACGACGAGGTCGATGCCTTCGATGTCCTTCTTCGTCTGCATGGTGCGGTGGAGGAATTCCATCCAAGGCTTCGTCGCGCTCTTGCCGAGGTCCTTCTGGATCGTGCCGACGTCGAGGATGTGGACCTCCCCCCGGACGGCCTCGACGTCGAACCCCATCGCCGCCATCTGGGCCTCGAGGCTCTTCCGCGTCTGCTCGAGGGAGACGTAGAGGCACTTCGCGCCGCGTTCGCGGGCGTTGCCATGGAGGATCGCGTAGGAGAGGGTGGACTTCATCGTGCCGGGCAAGCCCGAGACCAGTACGACATGGCCGACCGGCAGGCCGCCGCCGAGGGCGTCGTCCAGGCCGTCGATGTACGTCGGGATCTTCGTCGGCTCCAAGGCGTCACTTCCACTTCGCCCGCGTGAGCGTGATGCGGCACGGCCGGCCGAACCGTTCGAGCCTCCAATCGAAGTCGGCGTCCAGCCGGATGCGGAGCATCTCGGCCAAGGCGAACGCCCGGATGCAATGGACGGGCAGCCCCTCATCGTGGCGCATCGTGCAGACGCGGCGGTAGACGCACTTGTCCCCGATCTCCGCGTGGACGGAGTCGCCGACGGCGCGGAATGCGCTGTCGGTGCCGTCGAAAAAGCCGCTCTCATCCCCGGCCTGCATGTATTGCCGGCACGCCTCCGCCGGGTCGTCGGGCGCTTGGAACTGCGGCATGTTCGTGATTAGGAACTTGCGGAGGCCTTCCTCCTGGATCGTGCGAAGGAACAGCGGCGCGTTCCCCAAGCTCTCCGAGGCGCGAAGCATCCCGTACAAGAAAAAATCCAGCAACCGTTGGAGTCCCTCTTTCGTCGGCGGCATCGCTCACACCGACCTCATCCGGGACTCCGAAGGATTTCGTCCACCTGCTTCGCCGCCCGCTCCATCGCCATCAACACGAGGCCGAGGTTCGCGTCGTCGTACACCAGGGCGACGAGGAGCGCTTCCTCCCCCGCGCCGACGCTGAGCAGCTTCCCCTCTTCCGACTCGACGATCGCCCGCACGAATCGTCCCTGCGAGAGCTGGACCGTCGCCATCTCCGACGTCCCGACGATCGCGGCAGTCATCGCCGCCACCATCTTCGGGTCGACGCCGTCCGGCAAGGTGTGCGTCACGACGAGCCCGTCCCGCCGCACGACCGCCGCGGACTTGATGTCCGTCAGGTGCGAGAGCTCGTCGATCGTCTCTTCGATCCGCTCCCAGAGGTCCCTCACGCAAGCACCTCTTCGGACCGCAGGATGTCGGCGATCGACTGAACCGCTTTGTCGACGCTGAGCAGGATCAGCCCCATGTTCGCCTCGTGGCGGACCATCGTCACGAGGATCGCCTCGTCGCCCGCGCCGGTCGCCAGCATCTTCCCGACGTGCGTGTCGACGATTGATTGGCTGAACGAGCCCAGCCCCATCTCGCTGGCGGCCATCTCGGACGTCCCGACGATCGCCGCGGACATCGCTGCGATCTTCTTCGGGTCCATCGATTTCGGGAGGGCGTGGGCGATCAAGATGCCGTCCCGGCGGGCGATCGTCACACCGAGGATGTCCGGGACCCGACGCAACTCCGCCAAGACCGCCCGCAGCCGGAGGCTCGGATCGTCGACCGTCTCACCTCACCCCGATGATCATCTCGGCAAGCAGCAGCAAGGCGTCCCGCAGCCCCTTGTTCTCCGTCGCGATGGTCGGGACGACCGCGACCTCCTCCGGCAGATCCATCCGGTGGGCGATCTCCTCCGCCGCCATTGCGCCGGGCAGGTCGCTCTTGTTCGCGAGCACGACGTATGGGATGCGCGGGCCGACGAGGTCGAGCATCTGCTTCGCCCGCGGGAGGTCTTCCGGATGGGTCGCGTCGACGACGAGGAGGACGCCGCTCACCTCCCGCGCGAAGATCTTGAAGATGAATTCGAAGCGCTCCTGACCGGGCGTGCCGAAGATCTCGGCCTCGACCCCCGTGACGTTCACACTGCCGTAGTCGAACGCGACCGTCGTGCCCATCCGGTCGATGCTGATCGATTTCTCGGAGAGGGATCGCACGACCGTCGACTTGCCCGCGTTGAAGGGACCGGTGACCAGGATGCGCGGGAAGTACACCGTCAAGCCGATGAGGTCCTTGAACGCGTACGGGATCCAGTTCGTCTGGATGCCGTCCGCCTGCATCTGGGAGATCCGCATCGAGTTCCGGACGATGCCGCCCCGGAGGGACGACTGGAACTCGACGACGAAGTCGGACATCGAGCGGATCTGCTGGAGGTCTGCCTCCATCAGGGTCCAGTTGATGAACAGGAAGCAGATCACGGAACCGGCCCTCCGGGCCGCGTCGATCAGGTCCCTCCAGAGGCGCATGACATCCTCCTTGGGGAACCGGTCGATCAGGAACTCCATCGAGTCGATGATGATGCGCGACGGATGCTCCGCGTCGATTGCGGCTCGAATCGTGTCCGCGATGTTCGCGAGGCTCCCGACGTCCGCGATGCGGTACCGCTCCTGGCTCGGCAGGAGCATCTGGGACGACGTCGCGTCGACGAACACCAGCTTGCTGGCGCTCACCGCGCCGAAGCGCCGCAGCTCGTTCCGCGCCAGCTGGGGCGCGCGGAAGAAGTCGACGTACAGCGAGGTCTCGCCGGCCTTCGCTCCCTGGACGGCGAGGTTCTCGCCGAAGATCCGCTTCTCCGTCGGCTTGTCGCTGAACAGCAGCAACGTCGAGGGCCGGGGGAAGCCGCCCCCGAGGCGCTCGTCGAGCACCGGGATGCCCGTCTTCGCCCGCGCGTCCGTGGGCCGCGGCGAGGCCATCACATCCGCACCTCCTGAACCGGCAGCTGCAGGAACGGATGCCATGACGCGTCGACATGGAGGCCGCGCAGGTGGTGGATCCGGACCTCGCGGTCCATCGAGTCCGTGAAGCGCATCTCGACGACGCCGTCGACGAGGGACCGGAGGAGGTTCGTCGTCATGGGCTCGTGGACGCCATCCTGGACGGCGTAGAGGATGAACCCGAGGTTCGTCTTCGCGCGCGAGGTGACGATCTGGAAGAACTTCGCGATCGCCTGGGTGGAGTTGTGCAGGAACAGCGTCGAGATCGTGTAGAAGTAGATCCGGACGGGCGTCCCGAGCTCCTGCGCAGCCTTCGACATCGCCATCCCGATGCCTTCGAGGTTCGAGAAGCTCGACACGAGGAACGTCTTCTTCCCGACGACCGGCTCGGGCCGTTCCGACGACATCGCGCTGTAGCAGTCGACGAAGACGAACGACTTGCCCTCGTTCGCATCGAGGTCGAGGCGCAACGCCTTCGCCCGCACGCGCACCTCGTTCGGGTGGAGGTCGAGGGTCACGAAGACGACGCGCTCGCCCGACCGCAGCGATTCGCGGACCTGCGCGAGGACGTACTCGAGCTTGCCGACGCCGGGCGGGCCGGCGAGGAGGATCGAGTAGTTCGTCGGGAACCGGTCCTCCATGTCAGGACACCTCGCACCGGGCTCCCGCTCGCCCGCTCGAGGGTGTTGGCTGATTCACCGATCCGCGCGATGTTCCGTTTTGCAATATATACAGCGTGCCCTAGTTCTCAGGCCTGAGAATCCGCGCGTCCTCGGGGGAAAAGCCGGCGGAGGGCGCGGCGAGGAAAGCCTATTACGCGAGGGCCCTATCGGGCGCGGGATGCCTCCCGGCGCGGTCGAGCTGAGCTATCTCGAAAAGAGGGTCCTCCTGGCCCTCGGAGACCGGAAGCGGGCGACGCCGGAGGAGATTCGTTCAGCGGGCCGGTTCCGCGAGCTCGTCGAGGTGATGAACGCGGCCTCGTGGCTCCGGTCGAAAGGGCTCGTCTCGATGAAGGAACGCGTCGTGCGGGCGTACAAGCTCGGGCGGCCCGGCGTCGCCCGAACCCCGCTTCCGGAGCGGAAGGCGCTGAAGGCGGCGCTGAAAGCGGGCGGGCGGATCGAGGTGACGCGCCTCAAGGCCGCCTGCAAGTTCGGCGACGGGGACCTGGCCGTCGCCCTCGGCTGGCTCCGGCGGAAGGGATGGGCGGACGTCGACCGACGGGCCGGTGGCGCCGTCGTCGTCGTGACGGCCGAAGGCACGGCAGCCGTGGGGTCGAAAGGGCCCGACGAGGTCCTCTTGGCGCGGCTCGCGAAGGAGGAACTCTCCGAGGACGCGATCGACCCGAAGGTCCTCCGGGACCTGAAGTCCCGCCGCGACCTCGTGCGCGAGCGGGAATCCGTCCGGCGGGAAATCGCCCTGACGTCCGCAGGCGAACGGGTCCTCGCCGCCGGGATCGAACTGAAGGAGGAAGTCGCGCAACCGACGACGGACCTCCTGCGATCGGGGAAGTGGAGGCACGTCGAGTTCCGGCGGTACGACGCCCGAGCCTTCGCTCCCCTCGTCCGGCCTGGGAAGCGGCACGTCCTCGGCGCGTACATCGAGAAGATCCGTCGGATCTTCCTGAGCATGGGCTTCACGGAGATCGAGGGCGATTTCGTCCAATCTTCGTTCTGGAACTTCGACGCGCTCTTCCAGCCGCAAGACCACCCCGCGCGAGACCAGCTCGACACGTTCTACCTCGCGACGCCGGCGACGCGCCCCCTCCCGGGCGAGGACCTCGTGCGCCGCATCGCGGAGGTCCACGAGACCGGGGGCGACACCGGGAGCACGGGATGGCGGTACGCGTGGGACCGGAAGGAGGCGGAGCGCGCGGTGCTCCGATCGCACACGACGCCGGTCACGCTGAGGTGGCTGTCCGAGCATCCGGACCCGCCGCAGAAGGCGTTTATCATCGGCCGCAACTTCCGGCCCGACGCGGTCGACTGGAAGCACTTGCCCGAGTTCCACCAAATCGAGGGCGTCGTCATGGAGGAGGGCGCGAACCTCGCGCAGCTCATCGGCGTGATTGAGGAATTCTACCGCCGGCTCGGCTTCACGCGGGTGAAGTTCCGGCCCGGCTATTTCCCGTACACGGAGCCGAGCATGGAGCCGGAGGGTCAGCTGCCCGACGGCCGATGGCTCGAACTCGGCGGGAGCGGCATCTTCCGGCCGGAAGTCGCCGGCCCGCTCGGCCTGGGGACGCCCGTCCTCGCCTGGGGGCTCGGGCTCGAGAGAGTCATCATGGCGATCGAGGGCATCACGGACATCCGGCAGCTGTACCTGAGCGATCTGGACTGGCTCCGGGATCACCGCGCGATCGTCTGACCGCTCGGCCGAGGCGTTGAGATTCACGCAGGAATCTTTATCTGCGATTCGGGACTCTGCGCCGCGACCGCCCATGTCCGCCGACGAGGAGATCGCCGCGGGGGAACAGGCCCTGGGTCAGCTCGATTACGATTCCGCGTACAAGCATTTCGACAAGGCAATCAAGGCGGACCCGAAGAACGCGATCGCCCACTTCGGGAAGGCGGAGGCCGCGCTGGGCGTGCCGAAGGCCGAGACCGACGAGATCCTCGGGCTCTACAAGAAGGCGATCGAACTCGATGGCGAGAACCCGGCGTACCGGGATGCGCTCGCCTCGTTCTCCGTCGACCTCGGCCGATTCAACGAGGCGGAGGAGCAGTACAACGCGGCCGCGAAGCTCGACGAGGAGAATGCGGCGTTCTACTGGTCCGAGTTCGCGATCCAGTACGCGCGCAAGGCGCCCGTGATCATGGAGCAATTCCTGGACGACAAGACGCGGGACATGATCCGCCAGAAGGCCCTCACGTACGCGTTGAAGGCGCTCGGTATCGAGAAGGAAGACGCGAAGCGGCTCCTCTAGCCTAGGCCCGGACGCCCGGCCGCCGCGCGCCTCGCCCGGTGAGGCATTCGACGCACACCGCGCCGACGAGGTGCTCGTCGCACGCGGGCCGCCCGCAACTCATGCAGGACCGAAGCGTCGGCCGGCGGCAGATGTGGCAGAGCGTGGCGACCGCCATCGCCCCCCGGTATCGGCGGTCGAGGCCATCAGGCTTTGCCGTCCCGGGTCCCCGCCGTAAGCATGCTTACGGACTCCCTCGTTGGGCGGCCCGGCGCCGGAACGCCTCCACCTGGTCGGGGTCGATCGCGACGCGGGCCGTCGTCACGATGGCCCCGAGGCCGCGGAGCTTCTCGCCGAGCTCGACCGCGAGGGCTGCCGGGACCAAGAAGACGGACTGCCCGATCCAGACGACCCCCGGGCGGGCCACCTAGGGCGGGGGCGCGCTCGGCCCCGCGTCCTTCCGGCCGAAGATCAGGTGCGCGACCCGGACGGACGCGGTGCGGTTGATTCGCGAGACGTCGTACGACAGGAGCACGGACGGCGCGGTCGGATGGCGGGCGAGGGTTGGGGTCATGTACTTCTATATGCCAGAGCTATATTATAGCCCTTTCCGGGAGGGGTGGGCGAAAGTACTCGGCGAAGGCGAGGGCCACGCCGCCTCAAACGGCACCGCCACGTAAGCATGCTAACGGGCCATTCCGGGGGCCTCCGTCACCAAGTCCATGGCCCCGAGCGCCTCCGTAAGCATGCTAACGCCGCGGCGCGGGCACCTGCGGACGATCCTGCGGCCCTACAGGGCGCGCAGCTCCCCGAACGTCGTCGAGCGCTCCGCGAACGCGTTGTGCTTGTGAATCGACTCTTCCGCTTCGGACTTGACCCGCACCCACGTCGCGTCGGGCATCTTCGGGTACCGGTTCAAGAGGCGATCGAGCACGGCCCGCACGACGTCCTCGACGAACTTCGGATTGCGGTGGGCCAATTCGACGAGCCGTCCTTCGTCGGGACGCTTCAGGAGGCCGTACGTCGGCGCGGACAGCGACTCCTCGACGATGTCGATGAGCTCGTCCGCCTCGATGTCGTGGCCCGGCGGCTCTTGGAGGATGACGGTCGTCCGGTTGCGCTGGTTGTGCGTGATGATCGGGATGCCATCGGGCCACCGCTCGAGCTCGGGACGGGCCTTGAGGATGTCGTCCCGGACGATCTCCATCGCGCACGGGCACGCGGTCATGCCGACGACCTCGACCCCGATCGACCGTTCGACCTCAGGCTCGCCGCGCCGGCCGTCCGCCCTCGCGACCAGCTGGTAGGGCTCGAGCGAGGTGCGGCCCCATGGCGACGTCCGCTCGAGGAAGTACGCCGCGCTCGCCCAGACCTCCGAGGTCGTCGCGTACTCGTGCCGTTTCAGGAGCGAGCGCGCGATCGTCTCCGTGAGCTCCTCGAGGCTGCCGACCGGCTCGCGCACGGATCGATCGACGACCTCGTTGATCGCCTCGAGGTTCCTCGACAGGTGCGAGCCCTTCTGGTCCGGCGGCAGGTCGACGAAGACGTCCAAGGTGGTCGTGAGGGTGACGGACCGGTTCGGCCGGCGCACTTGCACGGGCTTCAAGACGCCCGTGACGCCGACCTTGTTCAGCCGGTACGCGGTCGGCACGCGCTCGTTCTGCACGTCTATCGGGATGGTTCGACCCCGGCCGGCTTAGGGTCCGGTCGGCTTAAAACTTGCCGCCCTCAGACGTGGAGCGTCTTCCACTTCCCGCGCCGGAAGTGGTGCGAGATTACGGCAGCGCGGTACCAGTACTCGATCACAAGGGGGATCCACACGCCTACGATCCCGAATCCTAGGACGAAGCCGAACACGAGGGAAAGCGGCAGGCGGATCGCGTAGATGCCGCTCAGGGATGTCATGAGGGGGAATCGCGTGTCGCCCGCGCCGCGCAGCGCCCCGTCGATCGCGAAGAACGCGCCGACCGCGGGGATGCTCACCGCGTGGATCCGGATGAACGTCACGGTCCACGAGACGACGACCGCGTCGCCGATGAAGACCCGAGCGATCGGCTCGGCGAGGAGGAAGATCGCCAGGGCGATGACCGTCATGACGCCGATCGAGAGTTTCGCGGCCTCCCAGCCGCTCCGTTCCGCATCGTCGGGCTGGCGCGCGCCGAGGTTCTGGCCGACGAGCGCCGTCGCCGCGATCGCGAAACCGAATCCGGGCATGAACGCGAAGCTCTGGATCCGCAAGCCGATCTGATGGGCCGCGAGGATCTCCGTGCCGAACACGACGACCATCCCGACCCACACGAGGAACGCGACCTGGAGGAGGATCTGCTCGAGCGCCGCGGGCCACCCGATCCGGAAGATGCGGCGCACGGTGTCCATGTGGACCCAATCGCCACGGACGGAGAGCTTGAGGCGGTTCTTCCCGCGGATGAAGATGACCACCAGGAGCACGGCCCCGACGATGTACGAGATCGATGTGCCGATTGCCGCGCCCGGGACGCCGAGTCGCGGCACGTACGCGTTCCCGTAGATCAGGTTCACGTTGATCCCGAAGTTCACGACGTTCACGAGGACGCCGATCCAGAGCGGCGTGACGGTGTCGCCGGCGCCTCGAAGCGCCGCGCCTCCCAGGAACGCGATGAACTGGAAGAAGACGACGAGCGAGATGATGCGGATGTACGCGCTCCCGAGCGCCACGACGTCCGGGGCCGCTCCGAAGGCGGCGAGCATCGGCTCCGCGAAGACGAGGCCGAAGAGGGTGAGCGGGAGCGAGAGCAGGGCGCCGAGCACGAGGCTCTGCTTGAGGACCCGGTTCGCCTCCTCGACGTCCCCTGCGCCGATCGCGCGGGCGACGAGGGCGATTGTCCCCGCGCTCACGCTGATCATGATGGAGAAGAAGAGGAAGATGAACTGACCCCCGAAGCCCACGGCGGCCACCGCCGCGGGCGCCTCGGCCCCGAGGGAGCCGACCATGATCACGTCGATCGTGGTCGTGAGGGTCTGCAGGAGATTCGCGACCATCACGGGCCAGGCGAGGCCGAAAACCGAGGTGCGGGCGGACGTCGCGCCCGCGGTCGCCGTGGCCATCTGCCCGGGCGAATCGTCCCGCCCTCTTAGTCCCTTCGTTTCGCCGGCTCGCCGACGACTTGGACGAGGATCTCCCGATGCCGAGGCTTGTTGTCGAGCTCCAGGAAGACGACCTGCTGCCACGTACCGAGGGCCGCCCGGCCATCGACGACCGGCACGGTCAGGCTCGGTCCGAGGAACGTCGCCCGCACGTGGCTATGCCCGTTCCCGTCGTGCCAGCGGCGCTCGTGGCCGTACTCGATCCGCTCCGGGAAGAGGCATTCGAGGGCGCCTGGGATGTCGTCCTCCATCAACCCGGGCTCGAACTCGTTCGTGACGATGGCGCTCGTGCTCGACGGGGTGAAGACGCACGCGAGGCCGTCGCGGACGCCCGACTTTGCGACGATCGACTCGACGCGGCCCGTGATGTCGATCGCCTGGACCCCCGGCTTCGTGTCGATCCGGACCGTCTCTCGGAACGCGGCCATGCCCCGGCAATCCCGCGTCCGCGCAAGAACGTTGCCCGTCGCAGGCCGTCTAGAGCTTCCAAAAGTCCGACGTCAGGCCGAGCGACGCGAAGTGCGCGATGAGTTCGTCCTTCGAAGGGCGAGCATAGTCGAGATCCGTCTTCGCGCGGTAGATCGGCAGGCCAACGTGGTGCGTTTCCTCGACGGAGAGCGCGACGCCGTCCGTGGCAGAGCCCGCTCGACGCCAATCCGCAAGATGGGCCGGCGATTCGAAGAACACCATGTGGTTGGAGCACGTGCTGACGATGTCCTCCCACCAGCGCGCCGCGGGCAGAGCGATGTACACGAGCGGCTCGGGGACGTTCGATTGGCGGATCCGTCCGCCGGCCACTTCGATCCTCAAGGCCGAGGCGCAGTGGTGGCAGTGGGACTCGATCCGCACGGGCTGACCGAGCGTCGCGTGGAAGGCGACCGCGTCCCATGCGCAGTTGGCGAAGTACGACATGCCGCCGGCGTGGACGCGGAACGGCGTCGCGATCGCGGAGAACGGGAACGCCATCAAGATCCGCTGGGTCCCGGGCACGAGCTTGAGGTGTCGGGCCGCTTCGAGGCGGCGGAGGACCTCAAAGGAGTCGGACCGGGATAGCCGGAAATATGCCATGAGGTCCTCGAGCATGGGAGGGACGGCCCGTGCGCGGAAGGTGTCAAAGACCCGCTTCCGGGCGCGGCGGTCCAACTCCGGGTCCGGCGTCGCCACGATCTCGCCTGGCTCGGCCGGGAATGACATGGCGGCGTAAAGTCCTGCGGTCGCGCGATTTCGCTCGACGATGGGAAAGAAAGAGGTCGCGAGGGCCGCGTCCCCCTTGCAGGGGACTCGCCCGAAGCCCTCGCGGGTGGGCGTTGGTTGGGGGGAGGAGTTACGTGATCCGGATCATCGGAGGCCGATGAAGCCTTCCTCATCGAACGCGACGGGCCCGAGGTCCCACGCCGCCTGCACGGTCTCGGCCGGCTGGACTTCGACGTGCACGGCGTGGTTGTTCTGCTCCTCGATCTCCTTCGCCGCGCTCTCGACTTCCTCGGCGAGGGTCGTCAGGTAGGACTTGCTCAGGTGGTCCACGACGCCCTGGACGATCGTGACGACCATGAAGCTGACGACCTGCATCGCTTCGTTGAACGACATCTGGTCCGCGAACCGGTCGAGCGAGTTGTTGTCCACCACGACAACGCTGTCCGCCTCGCGGCGGAACGCCTCGAGGCCTTCCCGGGCCGTCGCCGTCCGGCCTTCGATCTCGAACGGCAGGATCGCGATCCCGATCGTGACGGCCCCGTTCGCCCTCGCGGCTCGTGCGACGATGGGCGCGGCGCCCGTGCCGGCGCCACCGCCGAGGCCCGCGACGACGAAGACGATATCCGAGGACAACGAGGCGCGGAGCTCCGGTTCCTGGGACTCCGCGGACGCGCGCGCGGCGGCGATCCGGTCCACGTCGTCCGAGTGCGGGAGGAGGACCTTGACGTCGGCCGACGCCTTCGAAAGGCCGGCCGCGTCCGTGTTCACCACGACGGTCTCGACGCCGTTCATCTCGCGGTCGTACAAGGCGCTGACCATCCGGCCGCCTGCGCCGCCGACCCCCACGACGGAGATCTTCGGGTCCATGGCGTCCTCAAACAGGCTGCTGATCACCTCGTCGACATAATCCCTGGGTATCATCGAATTCCGGCCTCCTTATGCGTTTTCCGATCGAGGGAGGCCGGAAGGCAAGCCCCTCCGCTGAAGGCGTGCATCCCATCCCTTCATGACAGGTCCCATCCCTTCTTTTCCCTTCCCTGCGTCTGGAGGTTACTTCCTTCCGGCGTCCTCCACGCCCAGGTCGTGCGTCATGGCGGTATGATCCCGTCCTTATCTCCTGTCGACACCGAGACCACCTTGCCGGTCATCTTGTCGACTTCCTGCCGGTGGTCCTGGATCTCTTTCACCCGCTCCCGCGTGAACCACTCCTCGATGCTGCGGACGACCGCGTGCTCCCGACTCAGGAAGTAGCCGTCGGCCACGAGGCGGTCGATCAAGTCGAGGTAGTACCGCGGGATGCGGATCGATACCGTGTTTCCGCCCTCGCGGATCGTCTGGATGTACGCCTGGACCGCGTCCCGGACCAGCGCCGAGCGGTTCCCATGCGACGTGTTCTCCTTGAGGAACGCGTCGATCAGCTCGAGGTTCTCTTTCTCGAGCCGCAGCGTGATCCGCTCGTTTTCGTCCATCCCGACACCCTCGCCTCGACCGCGAAAGGGGTATGACGGCGTCATACACCTCACGCATTTTCTCGGCGTGTCAGACGCGGTATCCCGGCGGACTCTACTTATAGTCTTTGTCAATTGTCATACGACGTAGGACAATCACCCTCCATCGCCTCGCCGAAAGGCTGTCTTTGGCGCCTCTAAATTCTATTCTGTATGCCGAATAGAAGCCGCGGATTTTTCGCGGTCGGAACGGGCCTCGTACCGCGCATCGGACGCCGCGAAAAGCTTTACGAGATTGGGTCCTATCGGCGACCGTGGCACGGAGGAGATCGCCCCGTGGCGAGGTTCGCCGACGGAACCCGAAGGCCTCGCGCCGCCGGGGTTCGGGCCGATTCGGTCCCCGAGGGGCGGCTTCGCGCCGGCGTGGGCATTCGCCGCGGCGCCCCGTCCCGCCGAAGGCGCGCGTGCGCGCGCGCGCCCCCGCGAGGCGACCCCGGCGGCGGTCCGTGACCCGCCCGCTGCCACTGGACTTCCGTGGGATCGAGGCGAAATGGCAGGCCGCCTGGGCAGACGCCCGCGTGTACGAGGCCCACCCCGATCCCGCCCGGCCGAAATGGTACACGACCGTGCCATATCCGTACATGAACGGGTACCAGCACCTCGGCTTTGGGACGTCGTTCTTGCGGGCCGAGTTCCAGTCCCGGTTCCGTCGGATGGCGGGATACAACGTCCTCCACCCGCAGGCGTTTCACTGCACCGGCCTGCCGATCCTCGGCGCCGCGAAGCGCGTCGCGGAGAAGGAGCCGCAGCAGTGGGAGATCCTGCGCGCGATGGGGATCCCGGACTCCGAGATCCCGAAGTTCGCGGACCCGATGCACTGGATCGACGTCTTCCCGCGCGCGACGATGGAGGACCTGAAGGCGCTCGGGGCCGCGGTCGACTGGCGGCGGTCGTTCATCACGACGCCGCTGAACCCGCCGTACGATGCGTTCGTGCGGTGGCAGTTCCACCTCCTCAAGGACGGCGGGTACGTCCGGATGGACAAGCACCCGGTCATCTGGTGCCCGAACGACCAGGCGCCGATCGGGGACCACGACCGGATCGAGGGCGAGGGGGAGACGCCGATGGAGTACACGCTCCTGAAGTTCCCCCTGGCGGACGGCCGGTTCCTCGTCGCCGCGACGATCCGCCCGGAGACCGTGTTCGGCCAGACGAACCTCTGGATCGACCCGGACGTCGAGTACGTCGTCGCGCGCGTTGGCGGGGAACGATGGATCGTGAACGCCCTCGCGGCGAAGAAGCTGTCCGAGCAAGGCAAGTCGGTCGACATCGAGACCCGGATTCGCGGCTCGGAGCTCGTCGGCCGGGACGCGGTCGCGCCGGCGATCAACCGCGCCATCCCGATCCTCCCGGGCGGGTTCATCGACCAAGGCCGGGGCACCGGGATCGTCACGAGCGTGCCGTCCGACGCGCCGGACGATTACGTCGCGTTGCGGGACTTGCAGGAAGACGAGGCGTCGCTCTCGAGGTACCGCCTCGATGCGGACCGCATCCGCGCTCTCCGGCCGGTCTCCATCATCCGGACGCCCGGCTGGGGGCCCCTGCCCGGCGTCGAAGTCGTCGAGCGGATGGGGATTCGGAACCAGGGGGAGCGCGAGAAGCTCGAGGCCGCGAAGGCGGAGGTCTACAAGTCCGGCTTCTACCAAGGCGTCCTGAACGAGAACTGCGGTCCCTTCGCCGGGGTGCGCGTCGAGGTCGCGAAGGACGAGATCCGGAAGGAGCTCACGTCGAAAGGCCAGGCCGACCGGATGTACGAGCCGAGCGGGCCCGTCGTCTGCCGATGCCTGACGCCCGCGATCGTGAAGATCGTGGACAACCAGTGGTTCCTCGCGTACGGCGACCCGGCGTGGAAGGCGAAGGTCCACGAGGCGTTCGGATCGATGAACCTCTACCCGGAAGCCCTCCGGAAGTGGTTCGACTACGTGACGGACTGGCTGCGGGACTGGCCTTGCGCCCACCATCGCGGCCTGGGCACGATCCTGCCGTGGGACTCGAACTGGGTCATCGAGTCGTTGAGCGACTCGACGATCTACATGGCGTACTACACGATCGCGCACGCGCTGCAAGGCGAGCAGCTCCGCAGCCGCGTGCCGTGGGCGCAGCGCCTCGACGACGCGTTCTTCGACTACGTCTTCTTCGGCAAGGGGAGCGCGAAGGCCGTCGCGAGCCGCGTCGGGGCGGAGGCGAAGGCGATCGAAGACCTGCGCCGGGAGTTCCTCTACTGGTACCCGTTCGACCTGCGCAACACCGGGAAGGACCTCGTCCAGAACCATATGGCGTTCTGCTTGTTCCATCACACCGCGTTGTTCCCGAGGGAGCACTGGCCCCGCGGATATGGCGTGAATGGCTGGGTGCGCCTCGCGGGCCGGAAGATGTCGAAGTCCAAAGGGAACGTCTGGTACATCCGCGACGCGGTCCGGGACTCGGGTGCGGATCCGATCCGGATGGCCGTGGCCAACGCCGGGGACGGGCTCGACGATCCGAACGTCGACCTGGACTTCGCCGCGGCGGCCGCGGCCCGGCTCGGAGAGTGGGTCCGATTCGCGACCGCCGAGCATCCGACGCGGAAGGACCGGCGCGGGATCGACGCCTGGTTCTTGAGCGTCCTGAGCCGGTCGATCCAAGCGACCCGCGGATCGATGGAGGCGATGAACTACAAGGCCGCGCTCCGACACGGGTATTTCGACCTGCAGTCGGCGTGGTCCTGGTACGTCCGGCGGTCGGGAGGCCGGCCCCAGTCCCAGATCGTTCGTCGGTTCGTCGAGATCCAGACCAAGCTCCTCGCGCCGTTCGCACCGCACGCGTGCGAAGAAATCTGGCACCGGACCGGCGGCGATGGATTCGTCGTGAACGCGGGGTATCCCGAGGCGGTGGCGGACGAGATCGACCCGCGGGCGGAAGCCGCGGAATCGCTGCTGCAGTCGACGCTCGCCGACGTACGAGAGATCCTGAAGGTCACGAGGATCGAGCCGAAGCGGATCGCGCTGTACACCTCCCCCGCGTGGAAGAGCCGCCTCTACGAAATCGCGCGCGCCCTCGCGAGGGAAGGACCCGTCTCGATGAACGCGCTCATGGAGAAGGCGCTCGCGGAGCCGGGGATGCGGGACCACGCGAAAGAGCTGGCGGCGTACGCGAAGAAGCTCGGCGAGGAGTTGCGCCGCGCGAAACCGGATGAATCGGCTCGGGTCGGTTCCGTCGACGAGTTCACGATGTTCCGAGAGAACGTCGGGTTCCTCCAGTCGGAACTCCGCGCCCAGGTCGACGTATTCCGCGCGGACGATCCGAAGCGATGGGACCCCGCGAAGAAGGCCGACCACGCGGTCCCCGGCCGGCCGGCGATTTACGTGGAGTGAGCCCGTGAAGATCGCGCGGCCCTCGAAGCCGGAGGTGCCGTTCAAACGGAAACGGAGCCCGCCGCCGCAGGCGACGAAGTTGCTCCGGTACTCCCTCCTGGCCGGCGTTGTGTTCATGGTCATGCTCGCCATCGTCTTCCTCCCCCGGATGTTCCCAAGTCAGCCGCCGTTGGCCACACCGGTCCAGATGGAGTTCATGACGGACATCCCGTCGAACGAGACCCGTCTCACGGTCCTCTCAGTTGGCGCCCTCGTCGAGCTGTCGAAGCTGAACGCGACCTTCTCCCGATACAACGCGGCGCTGGCGACCAACGAGACTCTGGCGACTCTCGGTCCGCCCCTCGGGGGCGGCAATTCGACCTTCTCCTTCCACGACGCGAACAACAGCGGGGTCCTCGGGCCGGGAGACTATTTCCTGGTCACGGCCTCGCCGACGGGGAGATACGGTGTTCGCATCTACCAGCTGGAGGGCAGCGCGATATTCCTTGTGGGAATCGAGAGCTGGACGGGAAAACCCTCGACGTAACGTTTAATTCGGGTGGTTCGATAGGCGCGCTCGCGGGCCTGTAGCTTAGCTAGGTAGAGCGATCGGCTCTTATCGGCCACGCCCACCTTGGACGTCCGAGGGACACCGATAGGTCAAGGGTTCGAATCCCTTCAGGCCCGAACCCTCCCTCCAAACCTCGGAGCATAGACGCACATTTGGTATACTCTAGCTTAATTACTTATATACCATTTCAGCTAGGGTATACCAGATGACTCTCCTCTCCTCGGGAGAGATTCGGTTGTTACACTCTCTGTCGATGCACCGGGCATGGACCCCGTCCGAACTCAGCGGAGCGACCGGGCTGAGTCGTCCCACTGTGTCTACCCTATTCTCGCATCTTTCAGAGCTGGGCCTCGCGCGCTCGGAACGAGTGGGGCGGTCTAAGAATCTCAAACTGACGGACTCGAAGCACGCAACGCTCTTCAGGAACATGATCGCCCACAGTCCGAACCTCCGTTACGAATTCCTGCTCGGTGGAAAGTCCTTGGATTTGCTGGCCGCGATCCATCTCCTGACCTTGTCTTCTGTGAAAGAGATCGAGGAGTTCTCTCGAGTTTCGCATGTGACGGTCATCAAGCTGCTTTCCCACTACCGAGAGCTGGGTGCCGTGCGAAAGCGAAATGGCCGTTACCGGCTCGGGGTCAAGTACGCGATGGTTGGCGATTTCCTTCGAGAGTTTCGGAGCTATACGAACCTTCGGATTCTGAGAGAGGGCGCGCCCGACGCTGCGGTAGTCTGGGAGCGGGATCGGGACATGCTATTCCGCTCATCCGGCCTTTCCGCTGGGCGATTCCAGCCAAGCGCCTTTTCCGTTTTTCCTAAATTCGGCGTGGATCTTTTCTTGGCAGATGGCGGGTACTACTTCTACACGCCGCGCAATGTGCGAATTGGGCCCACAGAGGCTCTCGCGCACGCCGTGCTTGCGGCGGAAAGCCCGAGGGAGCGTACGCTCCTTCTAGTCCTGATGAAAAAGGCCCGCTTCGATGAGGAACGATTTGTGTGGCTTTCAAGGGTCTACGGGGCAGAGCAGGTCGCACGATCGTACTTAGCATATCTAGAAACTCAAGGCCGAGCCCGTCGGCCGGGGTTTCCCCGTTGGCGAGAGTTCTCGAGACGGATGCGTGAGTACGCATGAGGAAGACGTTCGGGAGGCAGGAGCTCAACGGAGCTTTGAGTTCCATCGCAGGCCGTTTACAGGGTATCGTGACCTGTTACCTGATCGGAGGCTGCGCGATGACGTTCCGTGGCCAAAAGGTCGCGACCAAGGACATCGATCTTGTTGTCGTCGGATCGGAGGACATGACGGCCCTCCGTCGAGCCATGGAGGCCGCGGGCTTCACTCGAGTCCCGAAGCCCGGAGAGGAATATCGTCAGCTCGGAGCGAGAATTCTCATGGAGAACGCAAGTGGCATGCGGTTTGACCTCTTCGAGCGGGTCGTCAGCCGAAAACTCGCATTCAGCCCGAGTATGCAGCGGCGCTCTGTAGAAGAGGCGACCTTCGGCGCGCTAACGCTCCGACTCGCGTCGGCCGAAGACATCTTCCTCTTCAAGAGTGTCACAGACAGGCCAGACGATCTGGAAGACATGAGCGTCCTTGCAACGGGTGGGCTGGACTGGAATATCATTAAGGAGGAGTGCTTGTCCCAAGAGACCGGACGAAACTGGGCCTCCCACCTCGTTGGAAAGCTTCAGGATCTCGAGGACGAGTATGACGTCGTCGCTCCGATTACCGCAGAACTCCAAGAGTGGGCCGAGGTGTACGCGATGAGCAGCATCCTGGCAGCTTTCTTGGAAGGTCGCGAGAAGAACTTCGAGGCGATCCGCGACCACTTAAAAGCCAAATACGAATTCACGGACGAGGACGTCACCGCGGAGCTGTCGAGACTTGCAAAATACGGCATTCTCAGCGTGAGGGAACGCGGCGGGACACGGTACTATCGCAAGTCCTCTTGAGGGACGCCGATTGACGAGTCGTGTGGGGCGCCTCGGGTTTAGCACGATCCCAATGCGTGATGAGCCACCGCCGACCGGCCCAGAATGCCGGAGCTCGAGGCACCATACTTATGCGGCACATCCGGACATACCAATCTCTCGCAACCGGGTTCAATCACGGGAATTGACTCGTACGAACGCAACCGCGAACGAGGCGGCTTCCACACTCCAAACCGAGACGCCTTCGAGCACTACCGTCGCTTCCTGTTGTTATGCCGACGCTTTCAGGTTTGTGGTTCCCAGTCCATCGCTGTCCTCGTCTCTCTGGCGGAAGGGATATGCCGCAACGCTACGGTAGAGATTTCGGCATGGTCAATCCCCGGGAAGGGAGGTTTCGGAAACCCTTTCGATTGTCGTTGTGGTCGTACTTACGATCCTTTTCTTCCCTTGGCCCGCGGTTCTCCTCTTTGTCTTGGGCGTCCCCGTCGGTACCTGGCCGTATTTCGTCGTCCTTGCCGCCGTGGTTGGCTTCGCGGTCTTCACTGAACATGTGGAAAAGCCCGGATGGCCAGCACGATTTCGGTTCGGGGAGCGCCGTGGTCTCACATGGCCCCATCACAAACTGATGTTCCTTCTCGGAGGACTGTTTTTCATTTGGTACCTGGTGCGGTGGCTGCGACTCGTTGGTGTCGTTGCGTGGCTATCGGTAGCGATTTTCCTCTTTATCGCATTCGCTCTGGAAGCTTCGATCGTAAGATCGAAGCGAGGGCGGACCGCAACGCAGCCCCGCGCGGACTAAATCGGCGTGGTCAATCGAGTCCCTTCAGGCCCGCTTTCCCAGGGGGATCCAATTGGGGTTCTGGGGCAGAGGCGGTGCTCGGTCTCTCTTCGCGTCCACGGCAGAAGGTTTATGCGTGCGTAATGTATACAATACGCACATGACCGAAGTCGCGGTCTCCACGCGGATCTCTCGTGAAACGAAAGCCCTCGTGGAGGAGCTCATGCGGGAGGAGCGACTCGATCGGTCGGCCGCGCTCCGAAGGTTGCTGCACCTGGGTGCGGATGAATACCGCCGGCGAAAGGCCCTCGAGGCCCTCGCCTCCGGCAAAGCGAGCTTCGGCGAGGCCGCCGAGATCGCTGGGCTGACCCTCTGGGAGTTCCGGGAACTCGTGAAGGAGCGCAAAGTCCACTGGGTTCCGAGCGTTGTCGTGGAAGACATCCAAAGGGGCCTCAGCGGCGGGTGAATCCCTGCCGAAGCCGCCGCCAGTCGTCTTGGATAGCATGGTCCTCATCAACCTTGCCTCCGCAAAATTGCTCGACGCGATTCGAGGATTACCGGAAGCCGTCCTCGTGCCCCCTCGAGTCCTGGAAGAGACGGCTGGCGTGGGAGAGCGTCTCGGCTATCCGGAAGCGATCGCCATTCGCGAGGCGGTAGAGGCCGGGACGTTGCGCGTTGCGAGAGAGGCCGATTCCCGCGTCATTCAGAGACTCAGACGTGAAACACGGCTTCGAGAGGCCGATGCCTCGGTCGTGGCGATTGCGATGAGGGAACGCGCGTACTTGGGGTCCGATGACGCAAAGGTTCGTCGTGTGGCGGAATTCAAGGGAGTCACCTGCGGCGGCACGGGATATATTCTCTCGCGTTTGATTGCAGAAGGTGTCCTGAAACGGGGGGAGGCTCGAAGTAGTCTCGACGCCCTGATTGCCGGGGGATGGTATTGCGACGTGGACACATACGCCCGGATTCTTGGACAACTGGGGTTGTAGGCGCCTTCAGCTGCCGATTTTGGGGCGAGCCGCTGCCCTCGTCGGGTTCGAATCCGAGCAGGCCCG